>JAZOCP010000273.1:0-2558 GCA_045596585.1 Eubacteriales bacterium | reverse complement strand
TGGAAGAAGATATCGCCGTTTTCTGCTGAGCCACGGAGAACCGGGTGCTCAGGATTGATTGCGCGGCTTCTGAATGCTGCGATAGCATCCTTGTCAACCATTTCTGCAAGGTCGTTGTAGTCCCAAACCTCAATCTTCTGGATTTCGTGTGACGTACGGAAGCCGTCGAAGAAGTTAAGAACAGGAACTCTGCCCTTAATTGTTGATAAGTGTGCAACTGCACCGAGGTCCATAACCTCTTGTGGGTTTGTGCAAGCCATCATAGCATAGCCTGTTTGACGGCAAGCGTATACGTCGGAGTGGTCACCGAAAATGTTAAGTGCGTGGGATGCAACACAACGAGCGGAAACGTGAATTACGTTTGGAAGAAGCTCACCTGCGATCTTATACATATTAGGGATCATAAGGAGCAAGCCCTGTGATGCTGTGTAGGTTGTTGTAAGAGCACCTGCTGCGAGTGAGCCGTGAACTGTACCTGCGGCACCTGCCTCAGATTGCATCTCTGTAACCTTTACTTGTTCACCAAAAATGTTCTTTAAGCCTGTAGCACTCCATGAGTCGGTGAGCTCAGCCATAACACTTGATGGTGTGATTGGGTAAATCGCAGCAACCTCTGTAAACGCATAGCTGACAGTAGCGGCAGCGGTATTACCGTCCATTGACTGTTTCTTTCTTGTTATCATAAAAAACCCTCCAGTTTTATTTTTTGCTAACTTAATTGCACGAAAATACGCGCGAAAAAACCACGTGCGCGAGCACGTTCATAGTTATAATAGCACTTTTAAATTAAAATTTCAAGATAATATACACATTTTTTTACTTTTTGTTACATATATATAATAACTTTTTCATTTTATATATTAAAAGATACAACTAATACAAAATAGCGCGATACTCTTTTGGAGCACCGCGCTAAATTTAATTAATACAAGCTATTAATAGTCGCTTCTTGGCACATATTCCTTTGGAACCTCAGCCAAAATACCTCTTTGACGTTGTGAAATCATATTGGAGAAGGAGTTAACCTGATTTCTCGCCTCTGACATCTCCGCAGGGATTTTATCACGTCTTTGTGTTGCCGCCGCAAGACGAGCCATATGCTTCTTTTGGCTTGCTTTTCCAACTGCTGTTGCTGCAACAATACCAAAGGCAACTGCAGGTATCATAAGTGAAATACCGCATAGCCATGCAAAGCCTGTTGGCCACTTATATGCATTGAAGCATGGAATTGCTGTTAATGACAAGAAGAAATATCCAACAAACAAAACTGGAACCGCTACAAGTGCACCACCGCCAGTAGCTGATAGAATTATACAAACTATTAGTGCTATGAAGGAAACAAACATCATAATTGAGGAATAAGCAAGAGCTGCAATTGCCTTTGCCATTTCCCCCTTGGTAAACACCAGTCTTCTTTCTTTTCTTATGACCTTATCAAGGTGAATTGCTTCTCTGTTAAGAGCTGTTAATCGCCTTTGTGCCTTTGCCCTTTCGACGCTTAGATAGTTAAGGTCGTTGAGCTTTTGTGCCCTTTCCCTTGCAACTATGTTTTCTTGACGTCTTTTCTCGTCCTCCGCTGCCCTTTCTGCTGCAATTCTTTCCTTTACAGTTGTGTTGTAGCCAATTAAGCGATTGGCAGTTTCCTCATCTGCAAAGCGAAGTGCATTTTTATAGGAAGCGTATGTATCAAGTGGTCTTTCACTATAAGCAAGATGCTCCTCTGATGTACCACCAATTTGTACAAGAAGCTTATAAATGTAAGCCTTTACATTTTCTGCATCTACGTCAAGTACCTTTTCACAGTATATATCTGCATCCTTAAATTGCTCAGCCTCAAGGAAAAGTGCTGCACGCTTAAGAAGTGCATCTACGTTTACGCCAGTAACAACCTTTGCATTATTTGCTTGGGGTGTAGTAGTAGTAGCTTGTGGCTGTTGAGTTGGCTTTTTACCAATAATTTTCTTAATACCTCTTATAAGGTCAGGCATAAAGCCAAGCTTTGTCATATCCTGAGCTTGAAGGTGAGCAAACTCTCTTGGTAAATCATAAGCGTCCATATCCTTATATGCAGGAATAAGAACCTTCTTTTCGCCATTTTTGATTAGATTTAAATATCTTGACCACTCATTTTTTACCCAAACGGCACTGAAGTACTCTGGCTTTGTACCAATAACTACCATTACCTTTGCACTGTTAAGAGCTGCAAAAATATATGGCTCATATGCTGTACCAAGCTTATCTTCAAGAGTGATACGAGAATAGAAGACCTTAAAGCCCTCTTGTCTTAACTCATGATAAAGCTCATTTGCGTAAACTGAGTCGTGGGTTCTATTACCCAATTCGTCTGTTTCCTTATAGCAAATGAACACATCAAAGGGCTCCTCCTTAGAGGAAATATCTAAGATACCCTTTTGAATTTCATTAATTGCCTCTGCCTCTTCCTCGTAGATTTTCTTTTGGAAAACATCTGCGTGTTCAACAGCGGCTTTATAGTTTACGTCATCGAAAATAGATGTGTATTGTGCACGGTTTACTGTTGGAATTCGCTTGTGAGACTG
>JAZOCP010000272.1:0-2928 GCA_045596585.1 Eubacteriales bacterium | reverse complement strand
TCCTAAGACCGCTTGGCCTCCGACTTAAAATTGACGGTGATACAGTTACTCACTTCTTGGTAATTGAGGGTGAGGAATACTATGGTGGCAGTGGCGCTACAATTAATCTTTTTAATATGGAAAAAATAGCAGAGGATATTGCAAAACTCGAAACGGAGGGTGGCGCATTAAATAAGCTTGGCTATACATCAAGTGACCTTGGCACTAAGTTCTTAACAAAACTCATTTTTCCAGACACATTTGATGGCACCATTGTAACTGAGGTTAATATTAACAATGGTGGTTCATTTAAAAATCAAAAGTATTTTACAAGCTGTGGTTATCTTAAGTATCCATCAACAACTAAAACCACAAGTGATGCAAACCAAAAAAACGGACAAATAAGATGCATTGACTTTGGCGAAAATTCTCAATTGACTGTGATACCATATTACTATATGAATAGCGCCTCAAGGTTAATCAGACTTAAAAATATGCCAAAAAATTTAACATCTATTGAAGAGGGAGCTTTTCAAGGATGCTCTAGACTTCAAGGAGATGAAAACCATCAATTATATATAGGCGCACAAACTATTAAATTTAAAGCATTTGACAACGCTTTAGTAAATGTAAAAAGCATAATTTTTGGCGAAAATGTTCGAGCTATGGGAAATGAGTCGTTTTCAAATAGCAATGCTAATCCAGGAGTAACATATATTGAATTTAAATGTGACGTTACAGATGTGGCGTTTCCTGAAAATTCAACTACTGCTGCTCATACAGGCGCATTCTATTTTGGTACATCGTCAAATCAGAGACAAGCATATTCAAGCCTTAAATGTATAATTCTTTCTAATCCTGCACAAGCGGGCTGTGATGGTCAAACATTTAGGTCTGTTTCAGGTCAAGACGTTTTCTTTAATGATATCACAGGAGATGACGATATCGTTTATTCATCGCATGCAATGCAATCATTAAATGGTTGTTTCGAAGCATGCATACGCTGTGAACTAACACAAATAAAGGAAGATGCTGACCATACATGCGTATATAGCTATACAAAGGCAGACGGAAGTGCACTTTCATATCTCGAAGAAATATATGTTAATTTTGAATGCACAATCTGTGGTACAAAATCACATCTTGAAAAGATAGATGCTATCTTTATAAACCTTGGTTACTCGGTAGAGGAAAATGTAAGCGAGGGCGCAGTTACCCACAAGGTTAAAATTAATAAAGATGCATTAAACAGATATGAGGAATTAACAGGCAAGAGCCTTAATTATGGTGTTGTTGCTGGTATTGCCAACGATGACTTGAATGGCAATATTATAACTCATAATGGTGAAAAGCTTGTAGCAAATGGAAGCACTGTTATGGCAGAGTTTTCAAATACTAAATACACAATAATTGAATTAAAGCTAACAAAGATAAACAAAGAGATATCAGTTTACTGTAACGCATATGTTGCAGATGGAGCTAATATTACCTATATGTGTGGCGATAACGAATCAACAAAGGCAGTTGCACAAGCAATTAAGCTATCTACAAACTAAAAAACAAGGGGTTGCTATTTAGCGACCCCTTTATTTAATATTAAAATACAGGTAAGATTGAAAATTGTCATAATAGCCAAGGCAAGGTCGGAAAGGAGCCACATTATGTTCATTGGAATTATAGCGCCAATAATGATAATAAGAAAAAAAGCAATATTAAATAATACTAAAAGCAATTTAGATTTTGAGATAAAGCCAATGGACTCACGTCCGTAAAAATATTGCGTTGAGACTGTCGCAAGGGCAAAGAATAGACAGGTTATTAAAACCCCGTATTTGCCGAAATTACCACTTAGGCTATAAAATGCACTGAGAACAAATTCCATATCGTTTCCAAGCGGTACAGCGCCCGAGAGGGCAATAACCAGTGCAGTAATTGTACATAAAACAACTGTATCTATAAAAACCTCAAAGATTCCAAGACAGCCTTGTTCATGTGCACCTGCGCTTGATGACGCATGTGCAGTGGGCGAGGTGCCTGCACCTGCTTCGTTTGAAAGCAAGCCCCTATTAAAACCATATCTAATAGCAACCATAATTCCATAAGAGGAAACACCAAAAAAAGCGCAGGAGGGCGAAAACGCACCCTTTATAATTTCTAAAAGCACGCTTGGTATCTTCTCAAGGTTGAAAATAATGATAAAAAGGCACAAAATTAAATAAAACAGGCTAAGCACGGGAATTAAAACAGAGTTTGCAATTCCTAAGCTTTTTACCCCTTTAAATACTATTAAGAGTACAATTGAAGCGAATATTATGCCGAAAAAGAGCTTTTTTATTGGCAAAAGAGAGGAAACCGCGTTTACCTGCACTAAATTTCCTGTGGTAAAGGAATTAATAACACAAAAAATGGCAAATAATGAACCAAGAATGTAAGCACCCCTTTTGCCTAAGCGACCCACAAAGCCATCATATATATAATAAGGTGCGCCACCAAAAAGACGTGAGCCAAATTTTCTTTGAGATTTTATCGCCAAATAAACCTCAGCATATTTTACACTCATAGCAAAAAATGCACTAATTAGCATCCAAAAAACAGCGCCATAGCCACCCATTATAATGGCACTACCAACACCAACAATATTGCCAACACCAAGCGTACCACCAAGGGCAATGCATAGTGACTTAAATCCACCAAATCCAGAGCCAAGAGAGCTTTTTAAGCATTTAAATGGGTGCAAAATATAGAAAAATCGTAATTTAAGCATGAAAAAAATTCCAACAATGCTTATAAAAAGTGGTAATAATATTCCACACAAAAAATTACTAAAAATAGCCATAATTTCACCTCGTTTTTAATAAATATATTCTTGATAAGTCCTTATAATTACTTATTTAACGGAAATTGTTAACATTTTGTGAACATTGGTCTATACTTCTTGACAATTAATAT
>JAZOCP010000271.1:0-9543 GCA_045596585.1 Eubacteriales bacterium | reverse complement strand
ATAAAAATGGAGGTATTTATGGAAATTGTTTTTTTATCTGCCTTAGGTGTTGGCTTTTCGACAATTTTCGGCTCTATTATTGGCTTTATTTTAAAAAAGCCTGCTCTTCGCTTTAACAATATTATGCTTTCGTTCGCCTCTGGCGTTATGTTGGCGGCTTCTATTTGGGGACTTATTGTTCCCGCACTTGAATTTAGTAAATTTTCATTTATAATTGCTGTTTTGGGGTTGTTTTTAGGAGCTGTTTGTATTGATTTATGTAACAAGGCAGTTCCCCATTTGCATAGCATTACAGGACTTGATGACGGACATATTAACAAAAACGAGGACAAAATTAACAGTGTGCTTCTTTTTGTGATTGCAATAGCTGTCCATAATTTGCCTGAGGGAATTGCAACTGGAGTTAGCTTTGGCACGGGAAATATAAGTGATGCCATTATGGTTGCACTTTCTATTGCTTTGCAAAATATTCCCGAGGGAATGGTTATTATTGCACCTATGCTTGCTGTAGGCATTAGTAAACGGCGTACGCTTGGAATTGCTTTTTTAACTGGCGCAATTGAAATAATTGGCACATTAATTGGCTACTTAGTGATTAGTGTTGCTTCCTTTATTTTACCATTCGCCCTTTCCTTTGCTGGGGGTAGCATGATTTATGTAATCTCCGAGGAATTAATTCCAGAGACACACTCTGATAGTGGCAAGGGTGTTTCCTATGCGCTACTTTTTGGATTTGCCATTATGATAATGATTAGCGCATTGCTTAACTAAAAAAAGAGCCGCTTGGCTCTTTTTTTAGTTTTCCTTTGTCTTTGATTTCTTATTTTCGCTCTTTTGGTAATTCATCCCCTCTTGGTTTTGCTTGTTTTGAGCTTGATTTTCCTGTTTCTTTGCGTTTTCTTTTTTGTTATTTTCTTGATTCTTTTTCATTTTACTACCTCTTTTTTAGTTTGGTAATCTTAGTTTTAACAATTTAAAGAAAATAATACTTGACTACTTAATTTTTTGGTGATATAATTCTTTTTAATAAGAATATGGAGGGCTTTATGGATACACACGAAACACTCGTTTTAATTGCTGAAATTTTAGAAATAGCTATGCTTATTTGCTTCGGTTTTTCTTGGCCATTAAATGTTATAAAGGCTTATCGTGCAAGAACCACCAAGGGAAAAAGCGTTATTTTCATTTGTTTGATTTTGCTTGGCTATGTGGCGGGTATTACCTCTAAATTTATAAATCCAACCTTTGATTATTCAAAGAAATGGTACGTTTTATTCTTCTACTTCCTTAACTTTACTATGGTTTCACTTGACCTTATTATGTACTTTAGAAACCTTAGACTTGACAAAAAGCGCGAGGCTGAGGAAAAAAGCTTGAAATAAGAAAATCCACCCGTTTGGGTGGATTTATTTTATACCTTTGTTACTGTAATTGACTCAATTACTGGACGGTCATAAATAGAAACCGCGCCATTATAGCCTTGCTCTACACTTTTACAGATATTATCAACTACGTAAATGCCACTTGTTACCTTACCAAATGCGGCGTAATCTCCATCAAGATGTGGGCTGGTTTGGTGCATTATAAAGAATTGGCTTGAGGCACTATTAGGCTCACTTGTTCTTGCCATTGAGATAACGCCTCTTTCATGCAAGATTGGGTTATTTACTCCATTTGAAGAAAACTCACCCTTTATGCTATTTGCATCCTTTTCAGCGCCACTTTCAGTAAAGCCTCCACCTTGAATCATAAAATTAGTCATAATTCTATGGAAGGTAAGTCCCTCATAAAAGCCCTCATTTGCTAACTTTTCAAAATTTTCAACGGTTATTGGTGCAGCGTTTCCATAAAGCTCAAGCTCTATTGTGCCGAAGTCTCTAATAACAATTGTTGCATGGTGAGTAACCTTATATGCATCCGTTATTTCCTCATTACTGTTTGTGTTGGTATTATTTGTATCGTTTTCATCACCACATGATGCAAAAGTGCATGCAATAAGTGAAACCATAACAATTACCATTATTAATGATATAAATTTTTTCATATCTCTTTTCCCTTTCATTTTTTTCTTCTATATTTTATCATAGCTTTTTATGTAAATCAATAACTATTTAAAAATACTTTTTTATATAGTGTATACAAAAGTATGATATTATTGCTATATATTGGTCTTTTGTCGGCTTGGCTATTGACTTCAAGGTGTTTATGAATTATTTCTTTTGCATTTAGGTTATAATCTATTCATACAGTGGCAAGGAGCAAGGCAATGAAATCAAAAACAAAGCAAACATCAAAGGGCATAAGCACATTATATGTTTTGGCAAAGGAATGTAACCAATATTCAATTGTATGTGTTGAAGAAAATTTAAAGGACAAAACGCTTGAAATTCACAAGGCACCACTTATTTCTCACAAAGAAAAGGATGCGATGGCAATTTTCAAAAAAGTAGTTAAGGGGAAAGCGCTTGGCTACACTCTTTGTGATATCGTGTGTGACCTTTTAAGTTAAAAAAGAGGGAGGAAAATCCTCCCTTTTTTAGTTGTACATTTTCTTTAAAATCTCTATTTGCTCATTTATCTTTTCAATCACGGTATTAGGCGCAACAACTCTTAATTTATCTCCAAAGGAGATACACCAGCCGATAAATGCCGAGCTTATTTGAACGTCTGCTACAAATTCTGCCTCATTTTCACTTACCATTCTCATTTTAACACCAACACCAAATTTATCATACATTGCATCAATTAAGCACTTATCAATTCTTATAGTAACGCTTGTGCTTTCTCCTGCAAACATATTGAAAATTTGCTTTTTGTGTTTCTTTATGTTAAATGATTTTAATTCTTCTCTTTTGGTGATTTTTTCCTCGAGAATTTTTACTGTGTCCATACGGTCTATTCTGTAATGCGCCATACCCTCGTGCTTATCATCATAGCAAAGAAGATAATATGAATCATTTGAAAAAATTGTAGCAAAGGGATTTACTATATATTTTTTACCCTCACGACGGAACACCCTTTGATGACTTGTATCATAGTCAAAATATGAAAATTCAATTTTTCTTTTAAGATTGATAGCTGTTATGATTTAATTAACAGAATAATAAATTTTTTCGTTTGTATTTTTCACTGTGTTAAATGCAACAGTATTAGCCTTTAAAACCTCTGCACGACAATTGCCAGAGAGGCCTGCTATTTTGCTAACAAGCTCATCTGTTTTATTCTCTGTTATAAATGATGCAGCTTGAACGGCATCAATTAGAATATGTAGCTCAGCATTATCAAACTTGCGATCAAGCACGTAATACTCATTTTTGCGCGAGCGATTGCACAAAATCTCGTATCCATTGTCATTTAAAGCCTCTATATCCTTGTAAAGAGTACGTCTGTCGCAAGGAATACCAAGCTCATCAAGCTTTTTCAAAAGCGTGGTGCTTTCCATAGGATTGTCCTCATCAGTTTCCTGAGATAAGATTTCCCAAATTTTAAGCATTTTTAATTTAGTAATTGATTTTTCCATTTTGACTCCTCAATTTAGTATTTACTAAATTATAGCATAATTTTTGCTTGCTGTAAAGAGTAATTTGTCTAAAAATAATGACAATTAAAAAGCAGACCATAGCGGTCTGCTTTTTCTTATTTTTCGATGAAAATTATCACTGGCTCAAGTGTTAATGCACCTATATCGAGAGTATATTTGTCACCATTTTGAGTATATGTGACTGAAGCGCGTTCGCCACTCGGGGTAAGTATTTTAAAGCATTTTGGAGAAAAGTCGCAAATTAGCTCTATCTTTTCAATTGGGTCAAGTCCTATATTAAAAAGCGCCACTAACATTTCTCCATTTTCGGTGGTTGCCACCTTTAAATATACCTCCTCATCGCCCGGATAATATAAAGGAAGCTCACCAGCATTTTTAAGTAGGTTTACAAGCTGTAGCTTTCGTGAATAGTTAAGAAAGGAAAAGGCGTCAGAAATATTAAAATCACATACTGGAGTGCCAGAAAATGTAATTACTGTGCCACCAAGCTTATTTTTGAAGACAACTGAGCCTGGATAAAGCCTTTCGTAATTTTCGTGGTCAACTGTGTTAACTACATATGAATCAGGAATTGCGTTCTTGCTAAGCGGAACTAATTCCTTTGTATTCATTTGTGCCTTTGTAATTCCACCATTTATATTTAAAATCTCACGCATTGGGGTCTTGCCTACCCATTCTCTTACGCTAACGCCTGTGTATTCTGAAAAGCCACGCTTTTCAAGCAAGCTTGCTGTGTCAGAGGCAAGAATTACAGTGCCAGAAAGAAGCCTTAAAATGCTTTCATCGTCTAATCGAGTAGTGACATCACCCTCTAAGCAAACAGCGCCCGTTTCCTGGCTTGAAAAGAACATAGGTATTCCCATTCTTTCAAGTAGGCAGTAGCTCCAGCCGTCCCATTCCTCCTTTACTCTACCATATCTAAAGTCTGGGGTGCTTGGTGTGAATATTCTACAGCCGTGCCATTTTAAGGTTGGTTGAAGCTTGGCAAGTGATTCATAAAAGCCATTATATTTGCTAAGAATTTTTCTGTATGCTCTACCACTTTCCGGTTCATAGCAAATAAGCCTTGTTATCCAGTGCTTTGCTCCTTTTGCACCCTCTAAAATAGTGCCTGTAAAGTGAGTGTGAAGCGACATTGCGCCTGTGCTATATCTGTTTTGAGGGCAGGTATCGGTTTCTGCCAAAATGACGTCTATCTTACCTTTTAGCTTCTCAATTTGAGTTGCTGCACGATGAAATACACGGCTAAAAAAGCGTGCGCCAGCTGGAGCATAATTTCCATTGTTTATTCTTACCATTACCGGATTACCCTCGCCTGCTAAGACAGAGGCTATTTCATATGCAAACTCAGCATTGTTGCCACAGCAACAATAAGACATTGGAATGCTTGGGTTAATCGCGTCAACACCATTTCGCATTATTTTTGCCGTTTCAACAAGTGAGTCCTTTTGCACCTCAATAAAAATATCGGTATATTTTTTTGCAAGCTCACTCTTTGAGTTTACTATATTCCAAAGCTCACGATGGGTCAGGCTTGTACCAGCAATTTCATTGAATTTTGCCATATGCAGTGGGCAACAGCATCCCTCTCCCTTATACCAAATAGTGCGAAAATCATCGTCTATCATTATTGATGCGGGGTTATATGATGCAATTGTACGCATAACATCATATATGTATTTTCTAAAGCCCTCGTCAAGTGGGCATACAGAAGCAACCTCATTTCCATCAGTAAAATTTGTATGCTTTTGATAAGGAAACATTTCACCAAGAACCCAGCCGTGTCCAACTGATGCCTGCACTAAAGCTCCACATTTTAAGCCCATTGAGTTAAGCTTGTTTTGAAATTTTTCATATTTTTTGCACAAAATCTCTACCTTGTTCGCAGGAGGATTCCCCTCTGGTACAAGTGTCATACTAAAAAGAGCGCAGGTTGCAACTCCAGTTTCATACTGCTCCTTGATATCATTGCAAATTTCATCAAGATGGTCAAGATCCAGTGGCATTATACTATATGAATTCAAGAAATTAGTTTTCATATCAGCTTCCTTTGAAAATTTTTGTTAAATCAATTATAGCATAGTGCGATGTTCTTATTCAAGCATAAAATTTTTTTGCGCAAATTATTATAAAATATTAAAAAAGCACTTGACAAAAAAAAGGTGATAGTATATAATTTTTGTGTTATTATATAAAGCCAAAAAATTGGCACATTTAGGAGTGTATAACTATGAGTCGTATGGTTGGTACAGTTTCACGCGGAGTGCGTGCACCCATTATTAGAAGTGGTGATGATATTGTTAAAATAGTCACTGAGTCTGTGCTTGAGGCATCTAAGGATGCTGGGTTTGAAATCCAAAACAGAGATATCATTGCTATGACTGAGGCTATTGTTGCCCGTGCTCAGGGTAACTACGCAACAGTTGACGATATTGCAACAGATGTTAAGGAAAAGCTTGGTGGAGAGACAGTTGGTGTTATTCTTCCTATCCTTAGCCGTAACCGTTTTGCTATTTGCCTTCGTGGCATTGCAAAGGGCGCTAAGAAGATTGTTCTTATGCTCTCTTACCCATCTGACGAGGTTGGTAACCACTTAGTTTCTCTTGACGCACTTGATGAAAAGGGTGTTAACCCATATAGCGACATTCTCGACCTTAAGAAATATCGTGAGCTTTTTGGTTATGAAAAGCACACATTTACAGGCGTTGATTACGTTGAATATTATGAACAGCTTATCAAGGACTGTGGCGCTGAGGCAGAAATTATTTTTGCTAACGATCCACGTGCAGTTCTTAACTACACTAAAAACGTTATTACCTGTGACATACACTCAAGAGCACGTTCAAAGAGACTTTTGAAGGCTGCTGGTGCTGAGCGCGTTTTTGGTCTTGACGAGATTATGAACGCTCCTATCAATGGTAGTGGATATAATGCTGACTATGGTCTTCTCGGCTCTAACAAGGCAACTGAGGATCAGGTTAAGCTTTTCCCACGTGACTGCCAGCCTATTGTTGATGCTATTCAAAAGAATATCTTCGATGCTACTGGTAAGGTAGTTGAGGTTATGGTTTACGGTGATGGTGCATTTAAGGATCCTGTTGGCAAGATTTGGGAGCTTGCAGAGCCTGTTGTTGCTCCTGCTTACACAGCTCCACTTGAGCTTACTCCAAACGAGCTTAAGCTTAAGTATCTTGCAGACAATGAATTTGCTAATCTTTCTGGTGATGAGCTTAAGGAAGCTATCAAGGAAAAGATTAAAGCAAAGGACGACAACCTTGTTGGTAAAATGGCATCTGAGGGTACAACGCCAAGACGCTTAACAGACCTTATTGGTTCACTTTGTGATCTAACATCTGGCTCTGGCGATAAGGGTACACCTATTGTATTTATTCAAGGTTATTTCGACAACTACACAGCTGAATAATTAAAAGGACACCAAATGGTGTCCTTTTTTATGCTAATTGAGTAATAACAAGATGCGCTGAAACTGGTTCTGTTCCGCCTGCAATTGGTGTTAGTGTTAATGCTGTTTGTGCTGATTGTGGATTTCTTACCGTAATTATAGAATTCGCGGTGGTTGTAGTTATTATTGCCATGCCTACTAATTGTGAGGTGCCTGTTGCTCTGCCAACAACTGTATATGCAAGTTCTTGACCATTTAAAGTAAGAACAAGCTGTCCTGCCTCATCAACACTTACTTGAAAAAGAATTTGATAAGTGCCTGTTGGAATTAACGCAAATGAGCTTGCGCCTGTTCTTGTGATATTGGTGTTAGCGATTACGCCATTTTGTGGAAAGCTGACGTCAGTGCCAGGTGCTACTGTCGCGGAATTGTCTGGTGGCATTAGTGCATAGAAATCTGCGTAGCTTAAAACTCCACCTGCTATGCCCTGTGCTCCTTGTGGACCAGTTTCGCCACGTGGTCCTTGTGGACCGACTGGACCTTGAACGCCCTGTGGACCTTGTTCTCCCTGTAATCCTTGAGGACCTTGTGCTCCAACCTCTCCTTGAATTCCTTGCGGTCCTTGAGGGCCTTGTGGACCTTGTGGACCAATTAAGCCTATCGGTCCCTGTGGACCTTGTGGTCCTATATCACCTTGAGGGCCTTGTGGACCTGCCGGACCTTGAACGCCCTGTGGACCTGTCAAACCTATCATTCCTTGAGGGCCTTGAGGACCTACATCACCTTGAGGTCCTTGTGGACCTATTGGGCCTTGTGGTCCCTGTGGACCTGGTGGACATAAAATACATACATCATCATTATTATCGCAACAACCACATTTTCTTTGATTGCTACAACTGTTATTAGTGCTTTTACCGAAAAAGTTTTGTCTATTCAAATTATTACCTCCATTTCTTTTCGAGCACTACTATATACTATGATAGAAATGAAGTTTTTGACATTTTTTGGCTCTTAAAACTTAAGCAATATTCATAAAAATAAAATTTTTAAAAAAGATTAAAAAAAGTCTTGACAAGTAATATTTGTTATGATATAATAAGCAAGCGCTAACAAGTGTAGGCGTAAATGGCGGAATAGCTCAGAGGCTAGAGCATCCGGTTCATACCCGGCAGGTCATAGGTTCAAATCCCATTTCCGCCACCATATATGGCCCGTTGGTCAAGCGGTTAAGACACGGCCCTTTCACGGCTGTAACATGGGTTCGATTCCCGTACGGGTCACCAAGAAAAACGCAACCGAACTATTTCGTTACGAAAGAGTGGTTTGGCTGCGTTTTTTCTTTATCTTGAGCACACCACAAAAACACAAAAGAGCAAGGAATTTTTCCTTGCTCTTTTTGGTTATGTATCAACCTTTAAAATATTGATTTTTTCTTTTTTCAAGAGAAATGCGTATGCTACAAGAGATACGACACTATCAAATGCGTTTCCGATACCAAACAGCAACGCTATTCCAATAAGTGATGGTGTCCACACTCCTGTAATGTAAAGAATGAATGCTATGCCATAATAAATTGTATTCGTTACTACCGATTCAAAAAGCATATAGTTTGTTTTTCCCAGTCCATAAAAGGTTGAATCAAACACATTTTGAATTGCGTATAGAACATAAAATCCAACGAGAACCATTACAAGCTCAAACAGCTTATCTACATCGGTAAAGCAAAGAATGTGCGTCATAAATGGCTTCCATAATGGGATGCTTACAAACCACAAAGATGATATAATCGCTGTAATTCCAAAATAGCCAAGTGAGTTACGACGAATGTTTTCCTTGTCAGTTGCAACCTCTTGCTTGATTAACTCACCAAGTTGAAGTACAGGAAGAAGCAACCAACCCCAAATGAAGTTATTTGCAACCCAGTATGTTCCCTGCTCTCCCACTACATTTACCATTCGTGCAATCATAACCATATAAGCAACATTACGAACGAGTGATTCTATTCCTGAAATTCCACCTATTTTGGCAAATTCCTTAGCCCACAAAAAGTCTAACTTTACCTTTGCAAAAACCTTGATTTCTTCTTTTGCAAGGAGCAAAATAGATACGGCAAGTAAAAGTGCGTTAACAATAATATTTGAATAGCCTATTCCGTTTACTCCAAGATTTGCCGACACGGGCAAGGTGGAAACGAGGAATGTATCAGAAATAAGGCACAAAGCAAGCTTTGCTCCTGTAAGTGCGTAAAGATATTTGCTTTTGTTTACTGTTACGAGTGCAACAAGGGCAAATTGTGTGAGAATTGAGAAAATGTTTGCAATGCTTTCAATACGTATGTATAATGCTGAAGCTTCAATAATACTTGCATCGGTAGCCATAAGCGTAAGCAATGGCTTGGCAAATATAAGCACAACCGCAGAAAGAACCACATATACGCCAAGCGAAATTAGCATACCTGTTCTTACTCGGTTAGAAAACTCTTTTTTATCGTCCTTTACCTTTCCCACGAAAAAGAATAAAGGAAGAATGATTGCTTCATTTAATATTTCGTAAAGCAGGTTAACCCACGATAGCTGACCTGCTATCGAGAACGAATACT
>JAZOCP010000270.1:0-4802 GCA_045596585.1 Eubacteriales bacterium | reverse complement strand
TCTATCATCATCATTACCAAATTTAGGGAAGTCACCCTCTACTATATAATCAGTAACAAGTCCACGCTCATCACGAACAGGCTTAACCTTTGCATATTTAATAGCAGAAAGTGAGTCTGCAACAACGGAAAATCCTGCAATACCCGTAGCAAACCAACGGCGCACGTGTCTGTCATGAAGCGCCATTTGAAGTCTTTCATATGAGTATTTATCGTGCATATAGTGAATAATATTGAGCGCATTTACATATACGCCTGCAAGCCATTGCATCATAGCGGTATATTTCTTCATTACATCCTCGTAATCAAGATATTCACCTGTGCAAGGTGCATATTCAGGACCAACTCTTTCACCAGAAACCTCGTCAACACCACCATTAATAGCGTAGAGAAGGCACTTAGCAAGGTTAGCTCTTGCACCAAAGAATTGCATTTCCTTACCAATTTTCATTGAGGAAACACAACAAGCAATACCATAGTCATCACCATGAAGTGGACGCATGATATCATCATTTTCATATTGAACTGCGTGGTGCTTAATTGAAATTTCTGCGCAGTATCTTTTAAAGTTTTCAGGTAGCTGACTTGACCAAAGCACAGTTAAATTTGGCTCTGGCGCTGCACCTAAGTTATTAAGAGTGTTTAGATAGCGATAGCTCATTTTTGTAACGAGTGGACGTCCATCAGTTGACATACCACCAAGTGACTCAGTTACCCAAGTTGGGTCGCCGGCAAAAATTGAGTTATATTTTGGAGTTCTTGCAAAGCAAATCATACGAAGCTTCATAATGAAGTGGTCGATAATTTCCTGTGCCTCACTCTCAGTAATCACGCCATTTTTGATATCTCTTTCAGCATAGATATCAAGGAAGGTAGAGGTTCTACCAAGGCTCATTGCAGCACCATTTTGTTCTTTAACAGCAGCTAAATAGCCGAAGTAAAGCGCTTGAGTTGCCTCCTTTAAGGTCTTAGCTGGCTTAGAAATATCGCAGTCGTATTTTTCAGCAAGCTCCTTTAGCATAAGTAGAGCACGAATTTGCTCACTAAGCTCCTCACGGTCTCTTATAACATCATAGTACATTACAGTTTGTGTGGAAGCCTTTTGGTTTTCCTTGTCTTCAATAAGACGGTCAACACCATAAAGCGCAACACGGCGATAGTCACCAATAATTCTTCCTCTGCCATAAGCATCGGGAAGACCAGTGATTATGTGGTTTGAACGACATCTTCTCATCTCAGGAGTATATGCATCAAACACACCTGCGTTATGTGTCTTTCTGTGGTCAGTAAAGGTCTTTACAACCTCTGGGTTAATCTCGTAACCATGGTCGCGACAAGCCTTAATGCTCATTCTAATGCCACCATAGGTGTGGAGAGGGCGTTTAAGTGGCTTTTCTGTCTGTAAGCCAACGATTTTTTCCTTTTTTCTGTTGATATAACCGGCATCGTGTGATGTAATAGTTGAAACTACATCAGTGTCCATATCAAGTACGCCACCGTTTGCAATTTCTTGCTTTTTAAGCTCGCTAATCTCAGCCCATAAGGAAAGAGTGTCCTTAGTAGGACCACAAAGGAAGCTTGAGTCGCCATAATATGGTGTATAGTTTGCCTGGATGAAATCACGAACGTTTATTTCATTTTGCCAAGCGCCATCTACAAAGCCGTTCCATGCATTTTTCATAGAAAATACCTCCCATAACTCATCATAATGATGAGTGAATAATAAGCCTCGCTATATATAGAAAACTATATATAGTGGGCTCTTGAGTATAGTATAACATTTTGTAGTGTGCTTGTCAATATTTGTAATATACAAAATGGTGAAATTTTTCTTAATATTTTTGGGCAAAAAATCATAAAATTTAAGCTTTGGTTGACTAAGTAAACAATTAAAATAGAAAAAGCGGACAGGTCCGCTTTTTACAATGTAATAATTTGCTTGCGATAGTTTGAGGGAGAGATTCCGATATATGCTTTAAACACTCTTGAAAAGAAGTTTATATCAGGGTATCCACACAAAATACCTATTTCCTCAATGGACAAGTCGGTGCTTTCAAGCAAGCTACGTGCGTGACTTAGGCGAAGCTGAATTATGTATTTAGTTGGCGAGATGCCAAGCTGCTCCTTAAAGAGAAGATTATATGAGGTCATACACATATTTTCCATTTTAGCAAGGTCGGTGATTTTTATTTTTGATGGGTAATTTTCATTTATAAATCTTACAGATTTAGCAAGAGATGTTTTTTCAAGCACTGCATTTTTTATAGCGCGTGATGATTCAATGAGTAGCCTTTCGAGTAAAATTGAAAGCTCACGCTCACGCAGAGAGTCGTTTTTTGCAAAGCCCTCAAAAAGGGTGTTGAATCTTAACTGCATATGGTTTTTATAGCTTAGCTTGTTGATTTTAGGAAACATAGAAATTTCATAGTCGGAAAGTGTTTTCTCAACCTGTGAGCCTGTAAAATGCACACACAAATATCTAAGAGGCAGGTCTATGGTTTTGATTTCGTATGGCGTTTTTGCAGGTATTATAAAAAGCTCGTTTTCATAAGAATTGGCAACCCCGTGTTTAGTTTTCACACTTAAAGACCCCGAAATCACATACACAAGATAGTAGTCAAGTCGCCCTTTTTTGTTGTAGTTTGTGCTTTCGTTTCCAGTGCTAACTCGTGCGGCGACGTTTACAACCAAGGGTAGGGCGCCACTTTCGCGGCTATTGTGGTTTATGTCGAACCAACTGAAATTGCCGTCCTTGGTTAAGGTGGAAAGGTAAAGATTTTCCATATATCCTCCTATAAAATGTTAAATAATGCTAATATTTCGTTAAATAGTCAATGTAAAAGGCTTTTGATTTATTATATCATATAATTAGCATAAAGTCAAATAGTTCAAATAAGGAGATAAGAAAAATGAAAAGAAAGGTATTAATTACATTGCTTTTTGTAGTTACATTTTGCTTGCTTTTAGCAGTGGGCATAAGTGCGGCTACAACTAACGAATTTGCTGACACACCTGAAACAATTGACGATATTGACCTGACTAATATGAATACTGATACAACCTCGCGCGTGGTGATAGTTGATGCTAATGGAGAGTATCACACTTACCCAGCACAGTACGTTGTGTCAAATAACACAAAGTTTTATTACAACTTTAGCCCTATCAACACTGCGCTTGGCACATCCTATAACAAGCACAGCGTGATTAGAATAGAGGTTCCTGATAATATCTTAATTGCTACAAACTGTGGTGATTTATCACAAACAAATAATCTTGTAGAAATTAAGTTTTCGCCAAGCTCTCAGCTTCACACACTTGAATATGGTTGCTTTTATGCTAACAAAAAGCTCCAAAAACTAAATATTCCACCAAAGGTTACGACAATAGGAACGCTTATTATAAACAGCTCAACCTTAAAAGAGCTTGTGTTTATGGATGGCTTCTCGGCTGTTTTGCCAAAGGATTCGTTTAAGGGCGCAAGCGGAGTTGAAAAGGTTGTGTTTTCAAACCAAATGACAACAGTTGAGGACAGAGCCCTTGATTCTACACTTGGCGAAAATTTAAAGGAGTTTTATTTTGGTGCAAGCTTAAAGGACCTTGGCACTAATAATATGGCATGGGTAAAGCAGTCTGTTAAGTTTTATATACCAGACGGATTCCTTGACAAGGCAGAAACAATTACAATGGAAACCTTTTCTTGGTGGAGTTCATCTGCTTGCTTGCCAACGGGTGTTATTTTCTACACAGGCTCCGAGGAGAGTATGCGTGCTCTTATGGCAAAGTCCACATACGACAGAGTAATTTGTCAGGGTGCAACACTTGTTGAATGGGATTCAACTAAAGCAGATGATGAATATGTTCCTTCAAGTGGTTGGACAATTGTTTATAACTACAATGAGTGTCGTGCATTTTATGAAAATCAGCACGATGAGCAAAAGCTAAACTCCTGCCAATTTGGTTGTGCAAGAGGCTGTGGCGTGGTTGCACTTCTTGAAAATCCAGAGCATGTATATTCAAAGACAGTTATGTATGGCGAAGGCACAGAGGTTGACTTCTTTGCAAACATAACAATTTGTGAAACATGTCAGAACTGCAACACTCAAAATGGTGAGCCAACAATAATTAATCCATTATTTACAGATAAAGGCTACTCAGTTTGTCTATTTGAGACAGGCATAGTTTATAGTTACATTACAAACAGTGATGCAATAGATACCTACAAATCACTTGTATCAAGCGACTTTGAATATGGTCTTGTTGCATCAAAGTTTGAGGGAACACCGCTTTCATACGAAAATGGTGCAGCTGTTGCTGGTAATGGGACAATTTTTGCAAATATGACAAAAAGACAAGACTATAAATATCTTGAGATTAAGGTGGTTGGACTTTCAAGTGAGCATCTTGATACGAAGATAGTTTGTTGTGGCTATGTACGTCTTGGTGAAGAAATTTATTATATAAACATTGATGGAACAAGTCAAAGTGCACAAGGAAAAACATATAATTCACTAAATAATGAAAAATAAAGAAAAGGACTCCTTTGGGCGACCTACTGTAAAGCAGGTCGCCCAACGAAATTTGCCCATTCGGGCAAGTGAAATCGCTTCGCGGTGAAATATTTGCTTCGCAAATGTGAAATGTTCGCTTCGCGAACACGGGCAAATTTCATTTCACATCGAACGAAGTAAGATATTTCACAATGTGCGTTAGCACATTATTTCACGTTTTGCTTGGCAAAACATTTCACTTATATTTACCGCCCGACAATACGCTTTTATAAGTGTAACACACTATACCTTGCAG
>JAZOCP010000269.1:0-1639 GCA_045596585.1 Eubacteriales bacterium | reverse complement strand
GCGCGTGTGCGGCATTAATTCTGTCGGCGGCTTCCTGCGTTACCTTTATATATTCCGAATGCATGGTGTGGTTGGTAAGGTCGTCTTCTTTTACGGGGCGGAATGTACCCAATCCCACGTGAAGAAGAACCTTTACAATTTCAACACCCTTTTCCTCGGCTTTTTTCAAAATTTCGGGTGTGAAGTGCAGGCCCGCCGTAGGTGCGGCTGCCGAACCGTCGGTTTTGGCATACACGGTTTGATAGCGAGATTTATCGTCAAGCTTTTTTGTTATATAAGGGGGAAGTGGCATTGAGCCAATTAGCTCAAGCACCTCGTAAATATTTGAATATTTTTCCTTGTCATATTCAAATCTTACAATGCGGTTTCCGTCCTCCACTATATCAACAACGGTGCCAACAAGACCAGCCTCATACTCAATTTTTCCACCAAGCTTAATCTTTTTTGCAGGACGTAAAAGAACCTCCCACTCGTTATTTTCTCGTTGCTTTAAAAGTAGCGTTTCAATTTTTGAAGGGGCGCTTTGAAAATCATCACCCAAGCGAACCTTTTTACCCCAAATTCTTGCAGGAATAACGCGCGAGTCGTTTATAACAAGTGTGTCATTTGGCTTTAGGTAATTTAAAATATCATAAAAGTGAGCATCCTCAATATCACCATTTTTACGGATTGCCAAAAGGCGAGAGCTATCTCGCGGGGTTATAGGACTTTGTGCAATTAGCTCCTTTGGAAGCTCATAAAAAAAGTCACTTGTTTTAAGCTCGGTTTTTGGCAGGGTGTTCTTTATCATTTTAAATCCTTTAATCATATAATATTGACACAGGGCAAATAAAATGCCCTCGATTATGCGCGAAAAAACGCGTATCATATATAGTATAAAGCATTTTTTCAATATTTTCAACACTTTTTAACAATTTGGAGGAATTTGTATGCAAAAGACAAAACGTGTCTTTTTTGGTAGTGCTGTTGCAATAGTAACTCCTTTTATAAATGGCGAAATTGACTATAGCTCTCTTGGCGTGCTAATAGATCATTTAATAGAGGGGGAAAGCGATGCAATAGTTGTCCTTGGTACAACAGGTGAGGCGCCAACGATTAGTGAGGAGGAAAGATATAAAATTATAGAATTTTCAAAGGAAAGAATAAATGGGCGAGTGCCACTCATAGTTGGTGCAGGGACAAACTCAACAGAGAGCACAGTAAGGTATGCAAGGGGTGCTTATGAGCTTGGTGCAGATGCAGTTTTGCTTGTAACTCCTTATTATAACAAGCCAAGCGAATGGGGCTTAGCATCACATTATGAAATGGTTGCCAAGGAGGTAGATTTACCAATTATTCTTTACAATGTGCCCTCGCGTACTGGCACAAGCTTGACAATAAACACACTAAAAGCGCTTGAAAAAATTCCAAACATAGTAGGAATAAAGGAGGCAAGCGGCAATATTTCCTTTTTAGAGGAAATCATTTTGAATTTTAAAAATCGGTTTGCAATTTACACAGGAAATGATGATTTAACATACACAACCTTGGCGTTAGGTGGCAGTGGTGTTGTTTCAGTCGTTGGCAATCTTTTTCCAAGGAAAATGCATGAGCTTTGTATGGATTTTAGTGGGGGACGTGTCGAAAAAAGCCATAAAAC
>JAZOCP010000268.1:0-6165 GCA_045596585.1 Eubacteriales bacterium | reverse complement strand
CGTCGCCTGCAAAAATTGCAAAATTAGCAATATACTTGTCAATTTCGTTTGCAAGACCCTCTGCCGTCTCAGCTGAGAGCGCATCCATAAGACCGCCAACCGCTTGATATTTGTCGATATCGCCTACCTTGTAGTTAAAGTAGCGAATTTGCTCTATTTTTAGAGGGATGGAGTTGTCATCAACCTCCTCAGCCTCCTCGATGTTTCCGCTTGCATTTGCTCTGTCAAGCGTGTGAATTGTAGGCTTGCCGATACCAAGAATGTGCACCGTGTCGCCCTTCTTTGATACGTTGCCCTCGTACTGTCTGTTGCAGTCCTCTACAAAGACACAAGCTCTTTCAAGCTCTCTGTTAATTGATTCTGCCCATACTGATGGGATAAAATTAGAATATGCCATTTTAAATTCTCCTGTTCTATTTATTTGTTGTTCCGAGGACTCCGCGTTCTGCACGGTCCTCTACTCTTTTGTTGAGCCAAAGGAGTGCTTCTTCAATATGAGTAATCGCTAAAGCATTTTCTCGTGTACCAAATTCGCCTTGATTAAATGCTTTAAGCCTATCCCTCACTATTTCAAGCAAGTCAACATCTAAAACACCTTGTTCGCTGCCCTCGTCTTTTCTTGGCCCATGTTGAAAGACTATTTCGGCCACAATGCCATGCTCATCTAAAGTGTCGCCTTCCTGGTTTATCGCTGCACCTGACTTTACTACCTTGTAGTGATGTGAGGCGCCACCCACTCCTGGGGCATCAGCGCGATAAATCTCGTTTAGATTGTTTCTTTTTTGAATTGTTATAAGCCTACTCACTTTTACCACCTCGCTTGGCTCTTTCTTATTTTTTCGTAATTGTCGTGCACCTCTTTTGGTGACATTTTTAAAACCTGTTCCTTTGTAAAGAACTCACCCTCAGGTGGTGCACTTGAGTTTGTCAAGCTACCAACTGCTGCCCCTGCAACCGCCTCAGCGTGTGCATCCTTTTCTGCCTCACGCTTAGCCTCTTTGTTAGATTTATTGAGCAAATATTGCGCATAAACTAAAGCAAGACTTACTTTACCAAGCTTACCTTCAGAAAAAGCATTAAACTCTGCATTTTCTAACACATCGCTAATTTTAACATTAGGATATATTGTACTAAATTCCTCTAAATCCTTTGTTACCTTGTCGTTTATAGCTTGTGCCCTTGCATTTTGACTTGATTTTTCCCTTGCTTGCTTCTTAACATACTCAGGATAATCGGCAATTGGGTCCTTGCCATCGTTTTCTATTTGCTTCATAAGCAGGTACTCTTCTACATCATCTGCATCCTCAATAGGCTTTTTTGTGTAAGGGTTGGTACCAAGGACCTCCTTAATGGCATCTACACGGGCTTTCTTAACTGCCTCTTCCTTTTCTGCCTCTCGCCTTTTTCTTGCAAACTCTGCATTTTTTGCACTGTCCTGCTTTGGTGCCTTTTCCTTGGCACCTTCATTTGATGCACCCTCTGCTTCCTTTTTTTCGGAGCCTGATGCACCCTCGCCATTTGTGGCATTATCAGCACTTGAATTTTCAGTAGCAACCGAGGACTCTACTGCAGCTGATGCGCCAGCGCTATTCTCTGCGCCTGTGCTCTGCGCACCTTCGCTGTTATTTATACTCTCGGTAATCTTTTCTTCGTTCATAATAAACTCCTTGCATTTACACTCTATCGCTGAGAATTTTTTAATATATGATTAGCCATTGGCTATTCATTCTGTTGTTTTTCTTCACCACTAAGTGGCGCTATGTCGTTTCTTAGCATCTCACCTCTCTGCAGTGCTTGTCTTATTTGCTCTGCTTGCTCTCTTGGAATGCCAAGCAAACCCATAATATATTGATTTTGATTATCAAGCTTACCATTTGCCTCATCAAGCATGCTTCGCGCCTCTTGCTTTATTGCTTCTATCTGTGCATTTGCTTGAGTTGCGAGTCCTATTTCCTCATTTACAACCTCAGCAAGTAGCCTCTTTGTTTGCTGGCACTCTTTTACAATGTTGTCAACCTTGCCAACAATGTCGTTTTGACTTGCAATTGTTGCCTCAGCTTGTTTTAGTTGCGCCTGGCACTCTGCAAGCATCTGCCTTGTCATTGCAAGCTCACTTTGTTGTGATGCTTTGATAGCCTCTTTTATTTGGCTCTTGTTTCCAATTGCTTCATCAGGATATGCATCAATGTATGCCTCAAGGCTTATATTTCCGCCCTTAAGCAAGGCATCAAGCAAGTAAATATCAGAAGCAATAGAAGAGCGCGTGCCTTGGGTTGCCTCCACAACAACATCAAAATCGATGCTATCAAACTCTTTTGAGGAAAAACGGTCTTGCACGTTTGTGGACTCATTATTCTCGTCTTTTCCCTCATGCGTAAAGTCCTTTTCATAATAGAAATGCTTGTAAAACTGTGCAAGCACCTTGCCCTGTTTCTCCTTTACCTTCCAGAATGTGTCGCGCAAATCATCAATAGGCATTTGTGCTTGAGCCTGTAAATACGCTATTGCTGCACCTGACATATTTGCGCCTATCGTCTCACCTGTCATAACCTCACTTGAGCCTGATACGCTTCTTGTCAAGCTAATAATTGTAGATACAATATCAAGCGGAATATTGTGGATGGCTTGCTCCGTCATTTTTTTAATGCCAGAGCCCGTACCTGAATAGTCAATAAGCAGCTGTCCTGGCTCGTTTGTTATCTTTTGACCATTTAGTGCGTTTGGCACGGCAATATATTTACCAGTTGCATTTTGTTGCACATTAAGCAAAATCAATGCGATTTGGAAATTTACCGCCTTTTGGTTAGGTATCAAGCCCTCAATTTCGCTAAGTCCATAAATACACTTGTCGCGTTTTTCGTAATAACCAGCGACAATAGGATAAAGCTCTGAGTGCCTTTGTTCCTTTCGCTTGCTAACTGTCTTCTTTTTGTCTTTAGCAGTGTTTTCTGTATCTTCCTTAATGGGTACAACAAAGAACGGCTTATTCACAACCGTTTTTTTAGTTGCCCTTTCACAAAGTACACGGCCATTCTCCTTATAATAGCGAGTAATAACAGTGCAAAGCTTTTTTGTGTCCTGCTCCTTATAGTTGTAATCGTTGTTTTCTATCTCATCTGCTACAATATCATCAAGTAATGCATCCTTGTCAGCCTTTGATTTAACCGCTTCTACATTCTCGCGTGTTACAATGATTATCCACCCTTGCTTTTGCTCGTCAAGCTCACAAGGATTCTCAAAGAAAATGTTTAGTGGGTCAATAAGCTCACAGCGAAGGGCGCCTGTCTTGTCGGCATCCTTGCCCTCGGCATTAACATCCCAATAGTAGTGGTAGAAATATGAGCCCTTTTTAACTCCATCCTCCACAGCACTTTTATCAAGTGCACTCTGCCCCATTTCTTTTTCAATGAACCAAGCAAAATTGTTAAATTTTTCGACCTTTGCCTTGTCGGTATCACTCTTATATACAAGACGTAACTTTGAAGATAAGATTCCTGCCTTCTTGTTTCTGCAAATCATCTTTATAATGTTTATAACAGGGCGTGGAAGGTTCCTTGTTCTTTCAGTTGGCTGTGGCCACTGCCTTCCCTCATAAAAGTCTATGTATTTTGGAATATCTGTTCTAATTCCTATGGAATTTTGATAATCAATTCCTTGTCTATAAAGCTTCCAAAGCTCAGTGATATCATCTGCGCGCTCATTTATCACTTGTTTTCACCCTTCCTTTCACCATTAAACCATTCATCATAAATGATGCCCATGTTTGCCTCATTGCTTCTATCTGCTTTTGGCGGCTGAGTTGTTTTTGATGGGTTCTCAAGAGCCTTTACTCTTTCCTCTAAGCTTACTAATTTTGTCTCAAGCTCTTTGATTTTTCTTCTTCCAAACATAATTTATCCTTTCAAATTCACAACCGTTTGCGAATTTATAATATAATTACCATTCAATGTATGTGTCCTCTGCTTCTTGGACGTGGAAATTGTGTTTAAGTGCATCATACTCTTGCTCCTTGTCAATCATTTCGTGCGTGTAATCCTGCCCTATGTAATGAGCAATAGCACTTGCCATTACAAGGTCATCATGTGCACCATCTGCAGCTGCACTCTTTCCGTCATCCCTCTTTACAAAGGTTGTCATTTCAAGAAGCGTTTGACGGTCAGTCTCAAGCTTAATGTCAGCACGCATTATTGATACAAGATTTGATATTATTATCGGTCTTGTGATTGAAGATGTAATAAAACCATAATCCTTCTCTGGTACCTCGCCATAGGTAGTTGGCTTTTTGCTTAAATATAGGTTGATATATCCCAGCTTACGAAGAACCCTGACAGGATGCCTTGAGTGGTTGATTTCAACACCTATATATGCATCCGAGTAGTATTTACCAAGACAGAACAGCTGCTCGGCAAATAAGTCCTCATCCATCTTTTGCTTTCTCAAGGTCGCCACACAACGCCCGCAGGTGTTGTCTATTACCTTAGCTGTGAAATAGTCAAGGCCCGTACCAGCTGTATCAGCGCCAATTACATAAGGCTTTTCCTGCTTTGGCTTGTCCTTTTCACTTTTAAATGGCTCCTCTACAATTGAAATATAGCCATTTTTGCTTTCTACAAACTCAATATTCTCAATTGTTTCAGTATAACCAAGCACTCGGCCGTAGTCATCCGTTAGCGCCTTTGGCACCTTTTTGTATTCAAAATATCCAAGTCGCGATTTAATATCAAATGTGCTTAAATAGTTTGAAATAGCATCCTTGTCAAATATACAAGCTCCTGATGCCACAAAAGCCTCCTCAGGAGTACAAGGATATTCCTGCCTTATTGCACTTTTATCTAAGTATGATGCGTATTTTTTTGAATACCAGGCAAGCTGTTCACGACTAAGGCCTCTTTCCTTAAGCGCCTTCAATCGTTCTGTAAGCCACGCATCTGCCTCGTCTATGTATTCATATTCCGTTGATACATACTCCTTAGTGCGCCACCACTCATAAAAGAGGTTCACACAAGAGCCGCTGTCCCAAAGTTCCTTCGCCTCATTAAAGCCATTTGCAGTCGTTTCATAAATGCTCAGTGCATCCTCTGTCGCTGCCTGTGCAATAGATTTCTGCAAGTTGCTTAATTCACATTCATAAAACGCTATCTCCGAATAGTGAATAAGCGAAAGCGTACGGCTTCTACCTACATTGTCAGACGCGGAAGCTACACGCCAGGAGGAGTTAAGCTTTTCAAAATACAGCTCATTAACAGAGTTAAACTTTTCCGTAGGCTTTAAAATATCAGGCAAAGCGTTGTACATTACCTTCGCCTTGTCGGTAAATATAGCCTTTGTGTTGTCTCCACGGTCGGCAAGCGTGAAGCCTGCAAAGTTCTTTTTTACAATCGCATTAGCAAGCATAATGGCTGTTACAATAGTGGTAAAGCCCTGTTGTCTTCCCTTAAGCACATAAAAGGGCTTTTTGGTGCCATGCTTTTCTATCTGCTCTACAAAATCTCTTTGCACCTCGTTAAAGAAAAACGGCACATTTCGTTTTTTCTTATCAACCAGGGAAAAGCAGCACTCAATAAGCAAGTGCGGCTTGGCCCTTACCTCAGCTACAAGCTCAGGAGAGGATAATATTTCCTTTGCAATGGCACGTACAAGTACCTCGTCATACTCAATATCGTGCTTTTCCTCCCAGCGCTTTTTCCGTTTTTTCACAAAATCAGCTATTTTGTAACTCATAAATCCTCAAATTTAACATTAATGTTCTGTGTAGAGTCTCCGTTGAGCAAAGCCACCTTCTCTGTTAAAATGCTGAACGCACGCACCATAGAATCAAGCGACTCAGGCAGAAAATAGGTAATCGCCTTTTTAAGCTCTTCCGTGCTCAATTTTTCGTCATCGTCCTCATCACACTCTGATAGCTTCTTAATGAGCTCAGCTCGTTTGCCTTCGCAAATGATAGCATTGTCAAGCTTTTGATGCATAACCTTAAGCGCCTTTCCTTGACAAACGCAAGCCTCAAGCAAGTAAGCATCTCTGCGCTCCTTAATAATATTGTCACGAAATTTCACGAACTTATCATTGCTTTTAAGGGCCTTTTCCCAAGTGCGCACCGTGGAATCCTTAAGACCAAGCCTATCGCATATATATGACACCGTATCGCCATAAGCAAGCATTAGCATA
>JAZOCP010000267.1:0-20313 GCA_045596585.1 Eubacteriales bacterium | reverse complement strand
GTTATAATCATACCATCAAAATGCTGGTTTTTAACCTCGGTAAAGGTCTTGTAAAATCTTTGTAGATGTCCAAGAGGTGTATGCTTACCAACATAGCTCTCAGTTCCTATCAAGGTAACCTTTATTTGTAGAGGTGAGTTTGAAAGAAGTCTTATTAATTGTGTCTCGGTTTCTATTTTAGTGGGCATTAAATTTAAAATAGCAATTTCAATTGGGCGAATATCTTGCGTTTGCGCCCTTTCGTGCCCCATAACAAAAATGTTTTCACCAAGAAGTGTTTTATAAGCAGGAATGTCCTTTGGAATTATAATGGGCATTTCTTTCTCCTTTTAAATATTATTATTGGCAAAAGCTCGACCACGTGTCTGAATTATACGTTATCAAGAGCCTTTTTGAGGTCATTAATTATGTCCTCTGCATTTTCAATACCAACAGATAGACGAACCAAGTTTTCCTTAATTCCAATAGCCTCAAGGTCGGCACTTGAGAGCTGACGGTGAGTTGTTGAAGCTGGGTGAAGAACACAGCTACGGCTATCTGCAACGTGTGTTACAATAGCTATCATTTCAAGTCCTTCCATGAACTTAGCCGCCTTTTCACTGCCACCCTTTACACCAAAGCTCATCATACCACCTTGACCATTTGGTAGATACTTGTTTGCAAGGTCATAATATTTATTATCCTTTAGTGATGGATGTAGCACCCATTCAACCTTTGGATGTGATGCCAAGAACTCTGCAACCTTCTTTGCATTTTGACAATGTCTCTCCATACGAAGAGCAAGTGTTTCCATGCCAAGGTTTGTTAAAAACGCGTTTTCAGGGCTCATAATAGCACCAAGGTCTCTCATCATTTGAACTCTGCACTTAACTCCAAATGCGTTTTTACCAAGCGATGCGTAAACCAAGCCGTGATAGCTTTCATCAGGTCTTAAAAATTCCGGATAGCGATTTGTAGCTGTGTAGTCAAAGTTACCGCCATCAACAATACAGCCACCAAGTGCTACTGCGTGACCATCAAGATACTTAGATGAGGAATAAATTACAATATTAGCTCCAAAATCAAGAGGGCGACACAAAACAGGTGTAACAAGGGTGTTATCAACCATAAATAAAACCTTGTGTCTTTTTGCAATGCGTGCGAGCTTATCAAAATCTAAAACAACAATAGTTGGGTTAGCAATTGTTTCTGTAAAAATTGCCCTTGTCTTATCATCAACAAGCTTGTCAATATCTTCCTCTTTGTCATCTGGGTCGAAAAATCTTGTTTCAATGCCGTATTTTGGCAAGGTAACAGAAAATAGATTGTAGCTACCACCATAAATAGCACGTGAAGCTACAATATTATCGCCAGCACCTGCGATATTTAAAATAGCAAGCAATGTTGCGCTCATACCGGATGCTGTTGCAATAGCAAGTGCGCCTCCGTCAAGCTCACAAAGCTTTTTCTCAAATGCATCAACAGTTGGGTTAGCTAAACGAGTATAGAAATAACCGTCCGCCTTTAAATCAAAAAGGTCAGCAAGCTCACTTGCCTTTTCGTAATAATATGTTGTGCTTTGTACAATAGGCACTACTCTTGGGTCGCCACTTTTTGGCTTGTAGCCGCCTTGTACACAAATTGTATCAAGTTTTTTCATATCATACTCCTTAGTCTGTGAATATATAAATATAGACACAGGGTCGCGTGTTTTTAATTTTTAGTTTCTCAAGCTATGGATTGGAGCAGGAATTCTACCGCCTCTATTTATAAAGTCCTCGCTTGAATATTGACTTAGCTTCATAATAGGTGCGTGGCCAAGCAAGCCACCAAATTCAACGCTTTCGCCAACGCCCTTTCCGTGTACAGGAATAAGTCTAACCGCTGTTGTTTTATTGTTGATTACACCTATTGCAATTTCATCTGCAATTATGCCACTTAAGGTTGAGGCGCTTGTATCGCCAGGCACAGCTATCATATCAAGACCAACCGAGCAAACAGCTGTCATTGCCTCAAGCTTTTCGATATTGAGTGCGCCCATTTCAGCCGCCTCAATCATACCTGCATCCTCAGAAACAGGAATGAATGCGCCACTTAAGCCACCAACGTGTGAGGATGCCATAACGCCACCCTTTTTAACCGCATCATTAAGCATTGCAAGTGCCGCTGTTGTTCCGTGTGTTCCGCATCTTTCAAGACCCATATTTTCAAGAATTCTTGCAACTGAGTCACCAACTGCTGGAGTTGGAGCTAAGGAAAGGTCAATTATACCATAAGGTGTATTAAGCATTTTTGATGCCTCATAAGCAATTAGCTGACCAACCCTTGTTATTTTAAATGCAGTTTTCTTTATTACATCTGCAAGCTGTGAAAAGTCGCAAAAGCCTTCTCTTTTAATTGCAGATGCCACAACGCCAGGGCCAGAAACTCCTACGTTTATTACAGTATCAGGCTCACCCATACCATGAATTGCGCCTGCCATAAATGGGTTATCCTCAGGAATGTTTGCAAACACAACAAGCTTAGCACAGCCGATAGAATCATTTTCGCGCGTTAAATATGCAGTTTCCTTCATTATCTCGCCCATGCGCTTAACTGCATCCATATTTATGCCAGCCTTTGTTGAGGCAACATTTATACTGGAGCAAACCTTAGTTGTTGTAGCAAGAGCCTCAGGAATTGAGTCAATTAAATTAGCTGCACCCTTTGTCATCCCCTTTTGGACAAGTGCGCCATATCCACCAATAAAGTTAATGCCAACCTCGTTAGCTGCCCTTTCAAGAACACCAGCAAGTCTTACAAACCCATCCTTATCGCAGGATGCACCTATTAATGAAATTGGAGTTACTGAAACTCTTTTATTTATAATAGGAATTCCGTACTTAGACTCCAAACTGTTAGCTGTTGACACAAGGTTTTCAGCACTTTTTGTTATTTTATCATATATTTTTGCTTCAAGTCTTTTTTGGTCGTCGCTTATACAATCAAACAAAGAAATACCCATGGTAATTGTACGAATATCAAGGTTTTCTTGCTTAATCATATTAACCGTTTCAAGTATATCGTTTATGTTTACCATAGTGTCCCCTTATATACGATGCATCGAATTGAAAATGTCTTCGTGCATAACACGAATATCGAGCCCCTTCTTTTCGCCAAGGCAAGCAAGCTCCTTTTGGAAAATAGCAAATTCTGTTTCCATCTTTTCTATCTCAACAAGCATAATCATTGCAAAATAGTCCTTAAGCACGCTTTGTGTGATATCAACTATATTTACCTTGTGCTTAGCACACTCCATGCTTACATCTGCAATAATGCCAACAGAGTCTTTTCCTATAACAGTTATTACCGCTTTCATTTTCAAATCTCCTTATAATTTATTAATATAATGATTATAACACCTGTGCGCGCGTATGTCAACCTCACAGCTTGCAAAAAAATTTTAATTTTTGGCAAAAGTTTACCGGTCGATACCGGTTTTTTTATGCAATAATAAGGGTGCAAGGAGGAGAAAACGTGAAAATACAAAACCTAAGCATAAACGATTTGGTTAAAAAAAGGAAGGAGCTTTGGGAAAAAAGCAAGGACATAACAAGTGACAGCATGCTTGTGTCCGCCATTGCCGACAAAATTCTTGAGAGCGAAAATTTAAGAAGCGAGGTTGAAAAAAGCCCCGAGCTTTTAATCGAGGCTTGCTTTACAATAGTTGATAAGAAAAAGAAGACTATTCCCTTCTTTTTAAACGATGTTCAAAGAGACTTTTTAGGCAAATTAGCGACACAGGGTCGGCAAAAACCATTTTTTATATTAAAAGGAAGGCAACAAGGTTTTACAACATTAATCACTGCAATTATGCTTTCATTTGCAATAGTAAAACGCAATTTTTCAGGCTTTACTCTTGCGGACAGAGACGATAATACGAAGGCAATTTTCATTGACAAAGCAAAGGTCATGTACCAAGGCTTGCCAAAAAGACTTAAGCCAACAGAAAAATTCAACTCTACAAACGAGCTTTTCTTTGACAGGCTAAATTCCTCGTGGAGAGTCGCCTCTGCAACATCAAATGTAGGTAGAAGCCGTACCCTTTCATTTATTCATTATTCTGAGGTAGCTTTTTTCAATTGTCCTTTAAGTGATTTGCAAAAATCAATTGGACAAGCCGCCACCGAAGATGCAATTTGCATTTATGAAACCACTGCCAATGGCTTCAACGAGGCCAAGGCGCTATGGGACAGTGGATCGTGTGTGAATTTATTTTACGAGTGGTGGAAAACAAGTGAATATGTATCACAAGAGTATGATTATTTGAAAAATCCCGACCCATGGCTAAAAAACAGACTTATTGCACTAAAGAAAAAGGGCTTAACCAAGGAGCAACTAACCTGGTATGCAAAGAAATATCGTTCTTATATCGATAAAAGTGCAATAAAGCAGGAATACCCCTGTACTCCCGAGGAGGCGTTTGTCACAAGCGGTGAGTGCCTGTTTGATAAAGAAAAAATATCAAATTATCTTAATAATTTCGATATTAGCTCATGTAAAGGATTTTTCAATTACAAGCTGTCGCCTTGCCCTATTTACTCACCAAATGGAGAGTTAATATCTTATAAAAACACAGTTACAGATATTACCTTTGAAAAAAGCGATAGTGGGTATATATCTATTGTAGATTTTCCAAAAAAAATTGCGACTGGCAGAGAATCATTGTACGTTATAGGCGCAGATACCGCCGGCACAGGAGATGACTATTTTTCCGCAAAGGTGCTTGAGGCATCAAGCCACAAATGTGTAGCAACCCTACATATCAAGAACATTGACGAGGATTTGTTTGCTTATCAGCTATATTGTCTTGGGAAATTCTACAACAACGCCCTTATTGGCGTAGAAATAAATTTTTCTCGCCATCCAGTAAGGGTTTTAAGAGATTTGGGGTACAAAAACCTCTATGCTTCACGAAATCTTTCCTCTTTTATTGACACCTTAAATGGTGAATATGGCTTTTTAACCACCTCTGTTTCAAGACCTATTATTATTTCCAACCTAATTTCAATACTGAGAGAGAATATTTTTCTTGAAACTGACCGTTCTACCCTTTTTGAAATGTCAACCTTCATTAAAAGGAAGGATGGTAAGTGGGCAGCGTGTGACGGGGCACACGATGATTTAGTTATGGCAAGCGCTATTGCGCACTTTATAGCAAACGACCAAATTTTTAATCAAGTAAAAAGCGAAAAGGCTAATCTATTTTCAAGCTTTTCTCACGAATCCTTGCAAAACGAGAACTACATGGAGTGGTAAAAATGCTAATATCTAAGAAAAAATTCATTGAAATTAAAAACAAGATTCACGCACTTGAAAAAAGGCTTGAATCCTTAGAAAACAGAAAAACAGCCGACCCTGTGGATGAAATTTCGTACAAGGAGGTTGTTGACGAATGGCTAAATGGCAAGCAAACGAGCCCTATGAGGTAACTAATTGTTACAGCTTATATAAGAAAGCCCTTGGTGATCAATTGACATCGGGTTTGCGTGATAAAATACCGTTATGTGTTGACTTTTATGAGGGCAGACAGTGGCCATTACCCACAGAAAACACAAAAAATTTACCACGACCTGTGGTAAATATCATTAAAATGATTTGCAGAAGCAAAAAGGGTGCTATTTTTTCAACCCCAGTAAGACTTCAATTTAAAAGCTATTCACATAATACAGACGTGGAAAAATTCAACAGCTTTGCAAGAAGCGTAATGAAGGAATATGGTCAGGACGAGCTTGATAGAATCGCCATTGACGATGCTATTAAAAAGGGCTCTTATTTCTTTCATTACTTTTGGGACACCGACGCATATTCTAATGAAAGTGATGAAAATGGTGCTCTTGGCTGCGAAATCATTGACCCTTTGAACATCTTCTTTTCTAATTCTGCTGAAACAAACGAGCAAAAGCAAGACTGGATTATAATTTCTTCTAAGGTATCATCAAAAAAGCTTGTATCTTTAGCTAAAGATTTAAACAAAGAGCTATTAGAGTTAGAGAAAAAATCGTCCACATCAGATGAAATTATTCTTTTAACAAGATACTTCAGAATAAGCGGTGAGGTTTGGTGTGAAAGGCAAACAAAATATTTGACTATCTCCTCTCCTTTCAAAATCATTCCCGAGCGTACAAGCAATGATACCTTTTTAGACAAGCAAATAGATCTAAAAACCGAAGATTTTGGACACAGGGGTGGCAAAAATGCAAAAATCAAGCAACTATATCCTGTTGTGTGTGGCGTTTATGAAAGAAAGGAAGGCTCAATTTATGGCACAGGTGAGGTAGAGGGATTAATCCCTAACCAAAAGGCTATAAACTTTAATATAGCTATGAGTCTTTTAAATGCTCAACAGTGCGCATGGGGCAAATATATTGCATTACCAAACGCATTAAACGGACAAAAAATATCAAATGTTCCCGGACAAGTTTTAGTTGACTATTCTGGCACAGGTGAGGGCATTAAAAAATTGCCAGAATCAGAGCTATCTAAAGCCCCAATGGACATAACAGTTACCCTCGAGGAGCTTACACGCAGTGTGGCTGGTGCATCAGATATTATTACAGGAAATGTATATAATACAAATCTTTCAGGTGCCGCCATAGCTCACCTTCAGGCGCAAGCAGAGGTGCCGATCGAGGATTTAAGAAACACGTTTTGGGCGGTTAAACGCAAGCAGGGTCTTGTAATTGCACAATTTTTAAAGCACTTTTATTTTAAAAGAGCGTTCATTGTCGAAAAGCAAGGCAACAATGGCGAAAAATGCTCATGCTTTGATTCATTTTCCTCAAAGGATTATGGTAATTCTTCATTTGACGTGTATGTTGAGGCAATCGGTGGCACAAAATCCTCACTTGCATCTGACATTTCATTACTTGATAGCTGCTTAAAGAACGGAAATATATCTCTTGAGACCTACATAAGAGCATATCCGGAGTCTGCTATTACTAATAAAGAGGCTATTTTAAAGCAAATTGAGCTTGAAAAAAGCTCCGAGCTTACAAGACTTAAAAATGAGCTTCAAAAATATACTCAAAATAGAGGTGTAAGAGCGTGACAAGTGAAATTGAAAAAGAAAATTTGAAAGAAAACGACGTTAATATTTCCTCAAAGCTACCATTTGAAGATGTTTTCGCAGAAAAAGCTGAAATCGTTGAGCAAGAAAGTGAAAATAGTTCAAACAAGACTAACAATTTTGCCAGCTTGAAAGAAAATTCAGAAGATTTTTCAAGTATTAAATTTAAAAATACAAGCGACCCTGTGTCTGTAAACAGCCCTAATTTAGACACAAGCAGTGCGCAAAAAATCGCAAGTGAGGAAAATGATAATTTAATCTTTTCTAAACTATTTCCCAATGTCTCAAGAGAAGATGTCGAAAAAGACGAGGATTTTAAGCTTTTTGCGCGTACAAAAGCTAAAAACGTGCTATTTTCTTCACTTTATTGCGATTATTTAGCTCTTGTCGAAAGGATAAGCGCTTCAGCGACCGAAAAGGCGCTATTTTCATTGCAAAACTCGAGTGCAACGCCTGGTTCTCTTGCCTCCGCATCTCAAGGTGACGGTTTTTACACAAAGGAACAGGTTTTAAAGATGAGTCGTGAAGAAATAAGCAATAATTATGAAAAAATAAGACAAAGTCAACAAAGCTGGTAGTTTTATGTCCTTTCTGATTTCAATTTTGAATATTTCCTCTTGCGTAAGCCAAAGGGACGACAACCTATATGTCAATTTATTATGTGGCTAAGCGCAAGTGACACTTTCTTTTTCGCCTTGACCCTTCGCAATTAAAAATCAAGGAGATTATTATGGCATATTCAAATTTTATTCCATCAGTTTGGTCAGAATCAATTACAAGAGAGCTCGAAAGAGCGTGTGTGTTCGCAGAGGACTGCAACAGACAATACGAGGGTGATGTTTCAAAAAAGGGTGACAGCGTACACATCCTCGGCGTTGGCAAGCCAACTATCAAATCACTCTCAAGAGAAAACGCAAGCGGAGAAATTGACGAAGCAGAGGAGGTAAGTGACACCTCTGTCATCATGAACATCAACCAAATTCGTTATTTCAACTACAAAGTTGGTGACATTGACAAGGCGCAAGCCATCGGTGGCCTTATGGACGCACTTAGCGAAGAAACAAGCGAGGGACTTGCAAATGAAATCGACAAGTTTATCGCAAACATGGCACTCGATAGCGACGTTGAAAAGCTCACAAGCGCACCAACAGTTGTTACAAAGGACAACGTTTTATCTCTTCTCGATGATGCAATTGAAAAGCTACAAGAAAACGATGTAAACATGGCAAACGGGGTGACAATTACTGTATCACCACGATTCTATAAGCTATTCAAGCAAGCGTACGCTTCCAAGGACACCGACAACTCTCAAATGCTAAAAAACGGTAGAGTGGCTATGTATGGAAATGTGACAATTAAGCTATCAAACAACGTTGCAAAAAGCGACAACGGCTCAACAGACAACATTATGATAAGAACAAAGCGTGCTATCGCCTTTGTAAACCCGCTTACTCACACAGAGGCGTATCGCCCAGAAAAATCCTTTGCTGATGCAGTAAAGGGATACGCCTTATTCGACGGTAAGGTAGTTAGACCAAAGGAAATCATCAACATAAACGTTAAGTACGCATAAGCAACTTAAATTATTATGTCAGGCAATATGAGGCGATTTGGGGCGCGTTTTCGGTTTATGTGCAGTTCTTGTCATTCTTGCAAGACCTCGCCAAATTTCGCGCTTTACGCGCCTGTGCTCGTGCGTGAGCAAGCGCGTGCGCTTATTCCTTTGTCTATTTCCCGATTTATCAAAAGCCAAGCAATTTTGCTTGGCTTTTATAATTATTCATATTTTTATTATAATTATGCATTTTTATTTTTTAGCGTTTTTAAAACACTCAACCCTGTGTTTGTATTCACAAATATCACTTTTTTCAACAAATTTATAATTATTCATAACTTTTTCACTACCAAGCATCAATTTTTAATCAATTTTCAAAAGTTTTTACTCGGTGGAAAATCGAAATTTCTTGAAAAACCGCATCAAAGCCTTATGGCAAAAGGGCTCATTCGTGTTTTTAGTTCAAATTTCATTCGGTTTTCTCTAAGTGGCATTTTTCAGAAAAAAGTGCACAGAACAAGCAAAAACCTAACACACAAGCACATATAAGAATAAAAAGCAAAACCTTCTTACCTCGTGTAAAAAAACGCCAAAATCAAGCAAAAGCAACGTCAAAAAGCCATGATTTAGCTGTATCTAAAGCCAAAGCAGCATATTCTTATGCCACTCGGGCATTTGCAAGTCAAATCAGCCTGTAAAGCGCAAAATCGCCAAATTTAAAAGGCGTTTACCATTTTCGCATTCATTCTCTTCCCTTCTTTATAAAGTGCCTTTAAAAGTGCTTATTCGCGCCCAAAATGTGATATTTTCCACCCTCTTCTAATGATACAATGTATTTAGGAAATATTTCCAAATAACCAAAAAGGAGAAAGAAAATGAAAGAAGGAAAAGAGCAAATCGGTGAGGTGTTCTCTATCGATATTAGAAAGATCAAAGCCAACCCAAATCAGCCAAGGAAGGATTTTTGCGAGGAGTCAATTATAAAGCTTGCCGACAGCATAAAGCAGTATGGCATTATGCAACCTCTAACCGTAAGAGAGGTTTTTGGCGAGTACGAGTTAATTTCCGGCGAGCGCCGATTAAGAGCCGCGAAAGAATTAGGAATGGAATTCGTCCCCTGCATAGTAAGCGAGGCAAGCGAAGAAAAAAGCGCCGAAATGGCAATTATAGAAAACTTAATCAGACAAGATCTAAATATCTTCGAAGAGGCAGAGGCTATCGAAACGCTTATAGATACATACCACTTAACACAAGAGCAAGTGGCAAAAAAGCTAAGCTCGAGCCAATCTTACGTAGCTAACAAGCTAAGACTACTCAGACTTACAAAAGAAGAAAGACATAAAATTATCATGTACAAATTAAGCGAGAGGCATGCAAGAGCGCTTTTAAGAATATTTGATGATAGCTTAAGAGAAAAAATGCTCGAAACAATCATAGCATCAGAGCTCAACGTGTCAAAAACGGAGGAATTAGTCGGAAAAGCACTGTCAAAAGACAGCCCAACCCTAAAGAAGAGGACCTTTAAAAGCATAGGCGCGTTCTATGATGCAATAAATCGTGCAATAAACGCAATAGAGGAAAGTGGTGTGAAGATAAAAAGTAGAAAAATAGAAAACGACAACTACACAGAGCTCACAATTATCGTGCCTAAGGAATTAAAAGACGAATCCATAGCTGCGAAAAGCAATTAAACAGCTTAATTTCCATGTTTTTCCATTTTTCGACAAAAACCTTAGATTTTTCCACTAAGTTGTCAACGCAACGTTGAAAAAGCAAACATATAATATTATATTATAAGAAATCAAAAAGTCTTGCTGTAATCGGCAAGACTTTTTATTCATAGTGTGGAAAAGTCGGAACCTTTGCAGCATATAGTCGCGTTGCAAGAAAAGCATACAAAAAAAGGCGCACAACAAATTGAAAAAGAGCTAAGTTAAAAAAGAAGGCGAACAAAAAAACGCATCAAGCAGGCAAGTAAAATAAAGACGTGTAAAAGGCGAAAAGGACGAGCCCGAGGGCAAACCCCCACCACAGCAAAACGTGCCGAATTCAGCGTCAAGATGCGGAAAAAGCGTACAATCAAATGTTTCACGTGAAACACCGATGCATTGCAAAAGAGAAAGTAAAAACAAAAGGCTCAATCTCCTCTCCTCCAAAAAACTTATACGCAGCACAAGCAAGATGAGTAGCGAGGACAGGTGCGCACAGGCGGAGGCTTGCCAAAGTGATAGAAATAGCAATTGCAACCCAAAAAGAGCAAAACAGGTTAACCAACCCGCGCGTTATACCCCTACCAAGGGCAAAAGTAAAAAAGCCACAGAGCAAATCCGAGCAGGAAAAAAGGTCGTAAAATAGAGGTGACATCCTCAAGCTCCTATCACAAAAGCACATAGAAACACAGCTTTGTTTCACGTGAAACACTTATTTCTTGCCACAGACAGCGGGGATTGAGATCTAAAGCTTACATTTTGCATCGGCGGTGTTATTTAAAGCCGTAAGACACAAGGCGGGCCTTTTTTACACCGGCTGTTCGTTTTTTGTTTCACGTGAAACATTTGTTTTTTCGCCGCCCATAGGCGGGCGGTGGGGGTCGAGTTCGAGATCCAAAGCTTACATTTCGCATCAGCGGTGTTCTTAAATACGCAAGACAAGGCGGCAAATTTCGCGCTAGCTGTTCGTTTTTGTTTCACGTGAAACATTCCGATTTTTGCACGTTTCAATGCTAAATATTGAATTTTTACAGGTTTTTAACATAAAAAGGCACTCATATGGTTATTAAAGCAAGAAGGTCCGCAGACAGAAAGGAAGATTCCACAGTATGACACCACACTACATCACCCAATGATTTATTAGTGCAAAACCAATCGAAGACAAATCGCAAAGAGATTGTAAAAGGTGTAAAAACGGTGCGCAGTAAGATCAAGAGGGCAAGGGACGAAAGAACATAAAGAAAAACTATAAGCAAGCGAGTTTTTATAGCACAAAAAATCGAGGTTGTATTTAGAAAACCGCCAGAATAAAGTCAGCAGTTCGTATATTCCCCTCTACAATGCGTTCGCAACATTTGAGAAAGAAGTCTCGTTTTTAACCGCGCCTTTTTTGTTTCACGTGAAACATTTTGATTTTTTTAGTTTTTGCTATTGATTTTGTCAATTTTTAATGATATACTTTTAGTAAAGATTATTTCAGAAAGGAAAGCTACATCGTGCAAACAATTTCTTTTGCCAACCAAAAGGGTGGTGTTGGCAAGACAACATCAGCTCTTAATTGTGCAGCTTCGTTAGGAGTTCTTGGCAAAAGAGTTCTTTTAATCGATTTAGATCCTCAAGCTAACTCGACAAGCTCGCTTGGAATAGCAAAAAACGGTGTTAAAAACTCAATTTATGAGGTTTTAACAGGAAAAACAAAGGATACTCGGCTATCTATTATCAATACGAAATATAAAAATCTTTCAATTATTCCGTCAAATATGTCACTCGCAAGCATTGAAGCCGAGCTTACAGTTCAAGGCGAGCGCGAATCATATTTAAAAAACATTTTAAATGAGCTTGAAAAATTAGACTTGTTTGATTATATTATCATTGACTGTCCACCATCGCTCGGCATGATAACAATTAATGCATTAGTGGCAAGTAATGGTTTAATCATACCAACGCAGTGTGAATATTTTGCGCTCGAGGGATTGACACAGTTAATGATGAGTGTAAAAGCGATTAAAAACAGATACAACCCAGAGCTTTCTATCACTGGAATTTTAATTACTATGTTCACACCACGCTTTAAATTATCTAAGGAAGTGTTAAGCGAACTCGAAAATTATTATTTCGACACTATTTTTGATAAAAAAATTTCACGTAGTATTGTCATCAGCGAGGCATGTAGTTATGCCGAACCACTATATTACTATTCAAAATATTCAAAATCAAGCCTTGAGTATTTAGAAGTTGCTAAAGAAATCATAGTAAGAACAGAAGGAATTATATAAAATAAGGAGACAAAATTATGAAAAAGGGACTTGGAAGAGGTCTTGATTCCATCTTTGCAGACAACTATATAGAGGTTGCTGCTGAAAATCAAGGCATACAAACACTTAGAATTTCACAAATCGAGCCAAAGGCTGACCAACCAAGAAAGCATTTTGACGAGGAAGCTCTTATAGAGCTTTCCGATTCTATAAAAGCGCATGGGCTTTTACAACCTATCATTGTTCGTGAAAGCTCTGCAGGTTATTATCAAATTATAGCAGGCGAACGCAGATGGCGCGCATCAAAGCTTGCAGGACTTACTGAAATTCCTGTAATTATTATGCAAACAGATGCTCTCGAGGCTGCTGAAATTGCAATTATTGAAAATATTCAACGTCAAGACCTTAATGCTTACGAAGAAGCTGCTGCTTATGCATCACTTATGGAGCAATACAGCCTCACGCAAGAGGAGGTTGCCGAAAAGGTTGGTAAATCAAGAAGTGCTGTTGCAAACTCTATGCGTCTTTTAGATCTTCCAGAGGAGGTTTTAGAGATGTTAAAGACAGGTGATATATCTGCCGGTCACGCACGCGCTCTCCTTGGACTAAAAAACAAGGATATAATTGTTGACACAGCTGAACAAATTCTTGTACGTTCTCTTTCAGTTCGTGATACAGAGGCTCTTGTTAAGAAACTTAACAAGGAATTCGAAAAAGGAGATTCGGTTGTTGAACAAAAGGACGAAATTAAGGTTGACTACATAAAAGACCTTGAAAAGAAAGCTATGCACCTAACCGGCAAGCGCGTAAAAATTAAAAACAAGGGCAAGGTTTCAACCGTTGAAATAGATTTTTATGGAAATGATGACCTTGAGGACATTTTAGTTAAGCTTTGCGGTAAAGATATTATAGAGAAATGAGGTACTTATGATGCCACTATTTCTCTTTGCCGATGCAGATTACTCAGTTCCGATTAATGTAATCATTTGGTCAATCTGTATTGGTGTAAATTTAGGTTGCCTATATACTTATTATTCAAGAAACATTCTCGGCTCAATAGTTAGACGTTTACTTAAGTTTGAAGGGGAGGAAAATGCAAAAACAATAAAAGAATTAGGCTACAAATCTCCAAACATTTGGCACAAGTTGGTTTTAAGAGATGGCAGTGTGGTAAGAAGGCTAATCAACGTTGTCGGTGGAACTATTCCTACCACCACAGGCAAGAATAACACTACCACTCTTGACTGGGAAAAGGCAAAATTCTACATTCCCACATCAAACAAGAAAAAGGCAATTGATGCCTATGGCACTCCACAAAAATGGATATTTTTACCAATTTTTATGGTTTTGTCCGTCTTGGTTTCCATTGCTATGACATATATAATGCCATTCTTCATTGAGGCACTACCATTTATATAACAAAAAAGAAGACTCGGTGTGAGTCTTCTTTTGTTTTGCTTTTTCAGCTAAATTTAAGCCGTTTTTTGGAGGTTTGCGGCTTTTGAAGGCATTTAATCGCCTGCAAACCAATCGTGTCATTTTCAGGCTTATTCCTCGGTCAAGGAGTTGTAGCTTACAGAGTGTAGCATTGCCTCAACCCTAACATAGGTGTTTGCGACCTTCTTTTCTTCGCTTTGAACAAATTTGGTTGTATATGTTGCCACACCGTCAATTTCTCTTATCTCATTAACGTAGGTCGAAATAATAAACTCTGTGTCCCTTTGCGTATCCTTGATTGAAACAAGCTTAATGCTCATATATACAAAGCTTCTTAATGCATCCTCGGCTTGGATTATACCCTTTTCCTCAATAGTAGGCGCGCCATTTTCGAAGAATTCTCCCTCGCCCAAATAGTATGGGTTAATTAGAATTACTCCAAGCTCTAATTTAACGCCTGTTGCGCCTTCGTATACCTCGCACGCATCATAATTAAAGCTAAAGCCTGCGCCAGCACTGTATTCGCCCTCGGTTAGTGCGCAGGAGTAGCCCTTTGCCACAATTATAGCCTCAAGCGTCTGTGTTTTTTGTGCGCCACATAATGCGCACTCGTATGCGCCTATTCCAGCCTCACCATAGCCGTTTTCATACGCAGCGCCAATCAAGGTGTATTCATGCTCGCACTCGCTTTCGAGCTCAATTAGATATTGTGCAGATGAAATCCACTGACTATTCATAAAATCGCGTCCACGTACAAACACCTTGCCGTCATAAATTTCAATGAAGTAGCCTTGGCTTCCTGGTAGATTTTCACCAGTAATTGTATTATAGCCAGACCACAAATAACTTACAGATGCACAGTTGAAGATGTGAATTGGTAATTCCTCTGCGCCCTCAAAAATATTGCCAACGGAGTCCATTGTCCAGTGGGTGTGTCCGTTAAAGAGCAATACCTCAGGGTACTTTGACAAAACTGCGCGGAGTGCATCCTCGTTTTGTACACCGTGCCAGCCCTCTCCTGGTAAGCTACCGGACACAGTATTATACATTGGCTGATGTAAGAACACAAAGGTTGGACGATTAGCCTTGCGGTCCTCTTGTAGCTTGATATCAAGCCAAGCAAGAGTTTCCTCGCTTAAGCTTGCATATAAGCCTGCATTTGTATCGCTTCCTAGGAAAATGTAGTGATAGCCATCAAGCCAAAAATCATAGCTTGTGTCTGTTGGATGCTCACCATTTGGAAGTGTTGCGTATTTTAAGAATGTTTCTCCCATAGCAGGATAGTCATGATTGCCAAGTGTTAGGTATAGTGGATACTTGCTTGCATCCTTTTCGTTTGCATCCATTACCTCCTTGTGGAGTGATACCATCTCTGCAAACTGTGACTCATAGCCGTTATCAGCCATATCACCAACAATAAAGATTGCTGTGCCGTTTGGCTTTAGCATAATTGCCTCAGCCAGCATCTTTTTAAATCTTTCAGCGCTACCGCTCTTGCCAATGTGAATATCACTGATAATAAAGAATGATGTGTTTGGTGTGCCAAGGTCAGCCATGCTGCTTGGAATATCAAGCACTAGGTATTCCTCGGAAAGAAGACCTGTTGCATTATTTTCTGCATAGATATATAGCTTGCTTGCCCCCTTTGGAACAACAACGCTTTGACTAAATGTATATGATGGGGTAGTGCTACTTACCTTAAAGCGCGCATGCGCTGTGTAGCCATCAAGCTTGCCATTTTGGTCTGCCCAGTACATTACAATATTGTATTTTCCAACCGTATCCTCGGGCATTTCAACAGTTACCGTGCCACCTGCGTAGCCGTTTTCGCTTGGTGTATATTCAGCACTTGTTGGTGGAATGGTAGTGTTTTCTACCTCTTCACCTGTGCCACCCTCGGTTGCACCGTTTTCTGGGTCCTCAACATCGCCAACGGAAATGTTAATGTTAAGTGCATAACCGTTTTTCAAATATCCATCCCTTTCAACAAGATAGATTGTATAAAGTCCCGTTGGAATATCAGCAAGGTACGATAGATTTCCACCAATGTTTGGTGCTGTTCTTATATCATAAGCATTCCCGTTGCCTGCATTGGCAATATAATACCAACGAATTGTACCTTCCGTATAACCGCGCTCAGCAATGCCTATCCAGTCCTTGGAATCAACGCCCATTGCTGTTACTAAAATTTCCTCGCCATATGCAAATTTTGTTTTATTTACTGTCATTGAGTGTGTGCTATTCGATACAGTTACTGAGCCTGTTGGATCAACGGTTGGCTCTTCTGGCTCTGGATCCGGCTTTGGATCTGGCTCCGGATCTGGCTCTGGATCCGGCTCTGGTTCTGGATCTGGACTTGGATCAACTACATCGCCGCCGGGTACCTCTGTCCCGTCATTTTCCACCGCGTAGTTATAATCATCCACAATAACAATGGTTGTATATGCTATCAGCTCTGAGCTTGTGTACGCGCCATCATTTGGAACAAGTGCAATGATATATGCGCCGGCAGAGAGTGTTGTTCCTTGAAGAACATCGTAATATTGTCCCTCGCCAACAACACTTGGATAATGATATTTCAAGGATTGCTTTGCGCCCGCTGAAATAATACCAACCCAAGCCTTAGTTGTGCCATCATCATACGCTGAAACATTAATCTTCTCACCCACTTGGAAAACTCTCTTTTCAAGGCTCATTTTTGTTGAGTCGCCAGAGATTGCAGGTGGGTTGCCAACTCTAATTTTTACAAGCGCCTTTGCCTGACTCAAGGTTGAGGTGTTATTCGGCATTAAACGAATAATGTATTCGCCCTCTGGAAGAGTCGCTAGGTCTTCATCCTCTACATGTGTAGCCTCACGCAAGTTGAACTCCTTGCCTGCGCCAATGTCGTTCACATACTCCCATTTTATAGAGCCTATACCTCTTGGGCTATAAATACCTATCCAGTCGGTTGAGCTAACTACGCTTCCCGAAACTAAAATAGGCTCGCCAACTGCAAACTGCGTTTTGTTAACGGTTAAAAAGTAGTCCCCGTTTGTAATAGTTACAGGGTCACTACCAGATGGTGTTGCTTGCGCTGTGTCATCGGCAAGGACTGTAAGCGCCATTGCGGGCACTAAGCCTAAAACCATAACAAGTGCGATCAAAATGCTCAAAAGCTTGCTTGTTTTCATAATTCTCTCCTTGATTTTAGTATACAATTATGTTATAATGCATTTGAGCAAAGTTGTCAATGATTTGGAATTTATTTGAGCAAAACGCTCATTTTGTGATTAAAAAATAGTGTTTTGCAATCATTTTTATAAGAAAGAGGTCAATATGTCATTCAAGGATAGAGAGAATAGTATACTTGAGTACTTGAGCCAAAGCCGTGAGGCAAGCATAGAGGAGCTTTGCGCTAAGCTCTTTGTTAGTGCCCCTACAATTCGCAGAGATTTGAAGGCTCTTTCCGAAAAGGGCAAAATAATAAGAACCCACGGTGGTGCACTTTTAAATAGTCCCCCCTGGGAAAGCACACCACAAGAGGTGCGCGAAAAGGAATATGTCACCGAAAAGGACATTATTGCCTCTAAGGCGCTCAGCCTTATAAACGACGGGGATACAGTTATGATAGACGCCTCCTCAACAGGACTACAGCTTTTAAAGCTACTCGGCGCAAAATCATCAATTATAGTTGTAACAAACAGCACAAAAGCATCCCTTGCTTCACCAAAGCTTGGTGTCAAATTATTTGTAAGCGGTGGCGAAGCATCAATGGTTTCCTTTGCATATGTTGGCACGCTTGCCGAGGAGTTTATAAGAAAATTCAATGCCGATATTTGCTTTTTCTCCGTTGCCTCACTAACGCCCGACGGAAAGCTGACAGACAACGCAGTTGCTGAAAACCAAATTAGCAAAGCTATGATGGAATGCTCAAAAAAATCAGCCCTGCTTTTAAACTCACAAAAAATTGGTGAGCCACAGCTAAACACACTATGCAAAATCAACGACATTGACTATATTGTTTCCGAAAAGGACATATCTAGCTTGTTCCCAGACTACAAGGAAAAATTCATATAAAATTAGACACAGATAAGAGCTTTTTAAAGCACAAAAGGAGTTAACAATGGAATTTAAGATTGAAAAAAATGAGTTTATATTAAACGGCGAGCCAATAAAGCTTATCTCTGGCGCTGTTCACTACTTCAGAAACATGAAGGACACCTGGCGCGACATTTTTAAGAAGATGAAGGCTATGGGCTTAAACTGTGTTGAAACCTACTGCGCATGGAATATGCACGAAAAGAAAATGGACGAATTTGATTTTTCCGGCAACCTAAACATCGCAGAGTTTATTAAAATCGCAGGCGAGGAGGGCCTTTTAGCCATTGTTCGCCCTGGACCATACATTTGCGCCGAGTGGGAATTTGGCGGGCTTCCTTGGTGGCTACAAGCCCTTGAGGACATGGAAATCCGTTGTCAAAACAAAACCTACATGGAGAGATTTGAAAAATATCTCTCAAAAATGTTTGACCAAATACGTCCTCTCCTTTGTACAAATGGTGGCAATATCATAATGCTACAATGCGAAAACGAATATGGCTACTATGGTGACGACAAGGAATATTTAAAAAAGCTATACGAAATTTATCGCGCACACGGAATTGACGTGCCACTTTTCACCTCTGATGGAACTGGTGAGGAGGACTTACGTGATGGTACAATTGATGGCTGTCTTCCTACTCTTAACTTTGGCTCTCGTGTAGAGGAAAACTTCCGCGCCCACGACAAGCTTTTTCCAAACGCACCAAAAATGTGTATGGAAATGTGGAACGGTTGGTTTGATGCATGGGGTGACGCACGCCACCACACAACAAGCGCTGAGGACTATGCAAGGGTAGTTGATGATATGCTTACCCGTGGTAGCCTTAATATGTATATGCTAATTGGTGGTACAAACTTTGGCTTTACAAGCGGTGCAAACCACTATGAAAAATTTGCACCAGATGTTACAAGCTATGACTATGATGCTCCACTTAGCGAGTGTGGTGATATAACTCCAAAATATATGGCACTTCGCGAGGTAATCAAAAAGCACACAGGCAAGGAGCCACCAGCTGTACCAGAAAACAGAAAAAAGAAATCATATGGCAAGGTTATGCTTAAGGACGAGGCAAGTCTTTTTGACAATCTTGATAATCTTTCAAAAAAGCAATTTTCAAACGTGCCAAAATGCATGGAAGCATACGGACAGGGCTATGGCTATATCGCTTACGTTAGCAAGCTAAATAGAGATTATACGGACACTGACGTTATATTCGATGGTCTTGGTGACAGAGCACAGGTTTATGTAAACCGAGACTTACAGGGAATTGTTTACGTAAATGACGAGTGTCAAAACGTAAAAATAAACGCACAAGCGGGTGACACCCTTACAATACTCGTAGAGAACATGGGAAGGGCAAATTTTGGCCCTAAAATGATGCGTAAGAAGGGAATTGCCGGCAGACTACTTCTTGGTAGGCGCATTCACTTCAACTGGGATGTATATACTCTACCAATGGACAACCTTGATAAATTAAAGTTTGGCACAGCACCAAGCGAGCCATCTCACTTTTACAAGGGAACATTTAACGTTGATGGAGCTTATGACACATTTTTATATCTTGATAACTTTAAAAAGGGCTTTGTTGTAATCAATGGCTTTAACCTCGGTAGATACTGGGAGATAGGTCCACAAAGGAGCCTTTATGTGCCAGCATCTATTTTAAAAGAAGGCGAAAATGAAATTATAGTCTTTGAGGGTGACGGACTAAAGGGTGAGCCAGTAGTTGAATTTAAGGATTTTCCAACACTTGAGTAAAATATAAAAAGAGCAGACATACAAGTTTTAACCTTGCGTGTTTGCTCTTTTTGCTTGTTAGTATGGGTTTTTGTTTTATGACACAGGGTGATGCTTTTTAAATTTCCAATCTTACAAATAAGCCATAGTGGTCGGTTGGGTACTTCCCATCTACCGTTTCATCAATAATTTTTAAGCTAACCGGCTTAATTTTATCATCTATAAAGCAGTAATCAATATGCTCATCATCTACCGTGCCGTAGCCGTGGTAGGTTGTGCGCCTGTCGTTTGCTGTTGCCCCGTTTACGTCGGTAAAATGCTTTACCATTTCAGCGTAGCCAAGACTGTCTGGGCACATATTAAAGTCACCTGTTATAAAGGTAGGATTATTTGAAATTTTCTTACTATATTCATAAATAAGATTTGAGCTTTTTGTTTGACCAAAGTCG
>JAZOCP010000266.1:0-6777 GCA_045596585.1 Eubacteriales bacterium | reverse complement strand
TTACTTGCTTTGCGTTTTGTGCGCTTAAGCGTCTGAATTCCTTTGTGTGAAGCTCATATTCATAATCACTACCGATAGAGCGGCGGCGTGAACGAACCTTGTGCTTAATACCAGCAGCCTTTCTTTCAGCCTCAAGAGCTTCAATTTGCTCCTTAGTGATTTCAATTGAAGGGTCCTCAACCTCAGCAACGATTGTGTACTTTCTATACACCTTCATATCTTGCTTTTCAGGGTCAATAACAACTGTGATATCGGAAGGGCCAAGCTCCTTTTTACAAGCTGTTGCAAGAGCAGCCTCAACCTTTTCAATCATGTACTCCTTTGGAATGTGGCGCTCTCTTTCAAGAATATCAAGCGCCTCGAAAAACTCCTTATTCATAATTTATATCTCCTTTTTAATATTATTCAACAATTAAAATTCAAAATAGATATTCATTTTAGCGATGTTTTTACGAGGAATTACAATCTCGTCCTCGTCCTTTAAAACAACGCTTTCACTATCATAAGAGTGAAGTGTGCCACGTGCAAGCTTACAGCCCTCAATAGGAGCAAAAAGCTTTATTTCAACAACCTCACCTATGCATTTTTCAAGGTGAAAGTCGGTTTTAATAATTCTTTCAATACCAGGGGAGGAAACCTCAAGACGGTAAGCGCCTTCAATATAGTCTTCCTCGTCAAGAAGTGGGTCTATTGCACGAGAATAAGCTTCACAGTCCTCAATGCCAATACCGTCCTCCTTGTCAATTTCAATACGTAAAAACCATTCAGTACCCTCTTTTACGTAGTCAACGTCCCAGATAAAATATCCAAGCTCGTTTGCTACCTTTTCGCAAAGAGGCGTAACTCTTTCTACAATACTTGCCATAAAACTTTCCTTTCTTAGAAACGAAAAACTGCATTTTTGGCTGAATAGGAAGAGCATAAATTGACGAGTGCGTACACGTCGGCGTACTTTGTACGGTAGAGTAGCAATCGTCAATAGAAATCAAGTAGGAATTAAATGATGAGGAAAAGCCGAAATAGCTTTTCGACCTTAAACTAATAAAAGATAAAATGAGTGCTTTGTTTTTAATAAATGTCCTATTTGATTTCGATTGTGCCTTTATATTCAGTCAAACTACAAAGAAATGAGAGAGGACTGTGTCGCCCTCTCTCGCCGTGTATGATGTGCACATTATAACACACACTTTTTTAAATTGCAATAGTTTTTTTAAATTTTTATTATAATATATTTACAAAAGATATAAATTGTGCTAAAATAACTGTAATTTATAAGTGGAAAAGGGAGGCAAGAATGAAAAAAGAGTACAATTTAATCAGTATTATTAGTGCTTTTGCAAGGTCGTTTTTTGTCTTAGGGCTTTTCTTAATTGTTCCAAGCGTTATTTCATTTATTTTCAAGCTCATAATAAAAGATGATGTATCATATAATCAAGCCTCTGTGCCTATTATGATGGCATCATATGTGGTTGTTATTTTAATTTTTACTGCCTTATATAAAATCATTGGCTTCAGGCTTTTTGATGTAGTAGGGCTAAAGATGATAAAGCCAAGCATATGTATTTCCTCAGCATTTTTAGGCATTGGCGCATATGGAATTATACAAGCCTTAATCGTCCTTTTATCATTTGTTTTGCCAAAAAGCTGGGTAGGACTTCAAAATGAGCATTCCTCAGCACTTTTAGGCGGTAGCATGGTGGTTGCTATAATTTATACAGTTTTAATTGCACCACTTTGTGAGGAGCTTGTTTTTCGTGGACTTATAACTTGCGCACTTTATGATAATGTGCCAAAAATACTTACTATATTAGTTCCCGCAGTTTTGTTTTCATTAATACATTTGCCATCGCCAATTGCCCTTTTATATACATTAATTCTTGGGCTTGTGCTTGGCTTTATAAGACTAAGGACAAATTCACTTGTGCCTTGCGTTTTAATACACTCATTTTTTAATTTGACAAATTATATGCTATTTATTCCAAACCAAATAGGACTTTATATAGTTTGGGGAATTAGCTTACCACTTGTAATTATTGCGATAATAAATATAATAAAACAAACCCGAAATAAAGGGTTATGATTTCCGAGGTTTAGATATGAAGATTTATAATACACTAACTAAAAAGGTTGACGATTTTATACCAAACGAAAATGGCAAGGTTAAAATGTACACCTGTGGACCTACCGTTTACCACTTTGCGCATATAGGCAACCTACGTACCTATATAATGGAGGACGTGCTTGAAAAGCTACTTCGTTACATTGGCTATGATGTTACAAGAGTTATGAATATAACAGACGTTGGTCACCTATCAAGTGATGGCGATACAGGTGAGGACAAAATGCTAAAGGGCGCAAAGAGAGAGCATAAGACTGTTCTTGAAATTGCTGACTTTTATAGAAAAGCATTTTTTAGCGACTGTGAAAAATTAAATATCAAGCACCCAGATATTGTTGACCCAGCAACAAACTGCATTTCAAACTTTATTGAAATGATAGAAAAGCTAATTGAAAAGGGTTATGCTTATATAGCAGATGGTAACGTATATTTTGATACCTCACTCGTTCCAACCTACAACGACCTAAGTGGTCACTCAACAGAGGAATTAATGGTTGGTGTACGTGATGACGTAACTGAGGATTTAAACAAGAAAAACAAGAGCGACTTCGTTCTTTGGTTTACAAAATCAAAATTTGACGACCAAGAATTAAAATGGGATAGCCCATGGGGCGTTGGCTACCCAGGCTGGCATATTGAGTGCTCAGCTATTTGTATGAAGCACCTCGGCACAAAGCTTGATATTCACTGTGGTGGCGTTGACAACATTTTCCCACACCACACAAATGAAATTGCACAAAGTGAAGCATATACAGGAAATAAGTGGTGTAACTATTGGTTCCACGTTAACCACCTAAATGACGAAACAGGTAAAATGTCCAAATCTAAGGGTGATTTCTTAACCGTTTCACTAATCGAGTCAAAGGGCTACGACCCACTTGCATATAGATTTTTCTGCTTGCAGTCACATTATCGTAAGCCACTTGTGTTCTCATACGAGGCACTTGATCAAGCAACTCAAACCTATAATAAGCTAATTAGAAGAATTGCAGGTCTTAAAAAGGACGGAGAGGTGGATAATGCCTTCGTTGAGGGTGCAAAAAATACCTTTATTGAAAAGGTAGGAAATGATATGCTCACCGCCCTTGGAATTACATGCATTTACGATATACTAAAGGCAAATACAAACGATATATCTAAGCTTGAGGCAATTAAGAGCATTGACTACGTTCTTTCCGTAGGACTTATTGAAAAGGCTGAAAAATTAAACACTCAAGCGAACGAAACAAAGGCAGAAGAAAACACAAATGATAATATTGACCCAGCCCTCAAAGCAAAAATCGAGGAGCTAATAGCAAAAAGAGCAGAGGCGAAAAAAGCAAAGGACTTTGCATTAGCTGACAAAATTCGTGGTGAGCTTAGTGATATGGGTGTGACGATTAAGGACACTCGCGAAGGCACAATTTACACTTTAGCCTAAATAAACTGCGTTCTTCGTTGTTGCCCCTCGGTCCTCAACCTCGACTATCGCCCAAGATAGCCTTCGTCTGAGGCTCTCGGTTGCGCCTAGAACAACTTGTTTCTTTAGTCTAAATAGAGAAGAACGCCTTCAAAGCTCGCTTTGCGGTGCGCCTTGTCTAACTTGCTTCTTTAATCCAAATGGAGAAAAGAGCGCATAGAACAACTTGTTTCTTTGTTTAAAAATTAGAATTAAAAATGTAGGGGAGGGGCTTGCTCCTCCCTGTTTATAAAGAAGGCCCCTTTGTAAAGGGGGCTCCCACATAAGTGGGTGGGGGATTTTATATGCCAAAAAATTGTGAAAGCTGTGAATATTACGACTACGATGAGGAAATAGACGACTACGTCTGCAAAATAGACCTCGATGAGGACGAATATCTTGACTATCTTGTAGCAAAGAACAGAGAATGTCCTTATTACAAGTATTATGATGAGTATAAGTCCGTTCAAAAACAAATTTAATTTTGGAATTAAATAAGCTACGTTATACGTCGTTGCCCCTCGACCCTCAACCTCGACTATCGCCCAAGATAGCCTTCGTCTGAGGCTCTTGGTTGCGCCTTGTCTAACCTGCTTCTTTAATCCCAAAAGGTAAAGAGGTACGCCTGCGCCCTCAATCTGCGATGCGCCTAAAAATGCGTGCTTCTAATCGGTTAAATAAAGAAGCGAGCCAACTTGCTTCTTTAATTCCAAAAGGTAAAGAGGTAAGTCATCATCAATAAAGATTTGTTAAAAATTGCAGGGGACGGCGCCTTCGACGTCCCGTTGGGAGCGAGAAATGATAGATTTTAAAAACAAAATAATTCTTGCCCCGATGGCAGGAGTTACCGACTACGCATTTAGAAAAATAGCCAAGGAGCATAGCGCTGACTACTGTGTTAGCGAAATGGTAAGCTGCAAGGCTATGGAGTTTAATGACAAAAAAACAGGCGCCCTTGCCACCATAAGAGAGGGAGAGCGCCCTATGTCAATTCAAATATTCGGCCACGAGCCTGAGTGCATGGCAAATGCTACCTACGTTTTGTCACGTGGCATTTATGAGCATACAAAAACAAATATAATCCCCGATGCAATAGATATAAATATGGGATGCCCTGTAAAGAAAATAGTAGGTGCAGGTGATGGTAGCGCACTTATGCGCGATATCAAGCTATCAAGCGAGATAATAAAAGCATGTGTCAAAGCATCAAGCGTACCTGTTACTGTAAAATTCCGTGCAGGGTGGGACAAGGACACAATTAACTGTGTTGAGTTTGCCAAAATGGCAGAGGACTCAGGTGCAAGCGCTATTGCAGTCCACGGGCGTACTCGCGCACAAATGTATGAGCCAAGTGCCAACTGGGACTACATAAAAATGGTAAAGGAAGCAGTTAAAATTCCTGTTATCGGCAATGGCGATATATTCACAGCCGAGGATGCAATAAAAATGATAGACCAAACAGGCGTTGACTCTATTATGATAGGACGTGGCGCTCTTGGAAACCCATTTATTTTTGAAGAGATAAAAGCAAAAATAGATAAAAAACCATACACTCCCCCCACTATTTTTGAAAAAATAGATACAGCACTGTATCACACACGCTTAATAATTAGTGAAAAGGGAGAAGCAGTTGCCATACCCGAGGCAAGAAAGCACATAAGCTGGTATTTAAAGGGTATAAGAGGCAATGCGCCTGTACGCGTTAAAATAAACCAAGCACTAACATATAGCGAGGTTGAAGCTATATTAAATGAATATAAGGAAACACTAAACAACTAACCATGCAAAAGAAAAAATTCAGGTTTTTAGGCCCTTTAATTTGTCTTTTAACAGCGATAATTTGGGGCTCTGGCTTTCCTTTTCAAGATATAGTAGGAAGGGACACAGCCAACATAGATAATTTTTCCTTTAACGGGATTAGATTTTTAATAGGTGGTATCGTTTTAATACCAGTTATATTAATTTTTGAAAGAGAAAAATCATTACCAAAGGAAGAAAAAAGCCAAAATTAAGGCGCACCCTTATTTTTGGTGTAATTTCGGGCGCACTTCTTTCTCTTTCCGCCATTTTACAGCAAGCGGGCATACAGTTAACTGGCGAGAGTGGTAAGGCAGGCTTTATAACAGGCTTTTACCTAATTATTTTACCAGTTGCTATGCTAATCTTATTCAAGCAAAAGCCATCAATTTTTGTGTGGATAGCAATTCCTATTTCACTTGTAGGACTTTATTTTCTTTCCGTAACAAGTGATTTTAAAATTGAGCTTGGCGACCTTTTAGTCCTTATTTGTGCATTTGGCTTTTCTGCTCAAATGATTTTTGTTGACAGGGTAGGGGCAAGGGTAAGTACGCTTAAATTTTCCTGTATGCAGTTTTTCTCAGCAGGGTTAATATGTATGACCCTTGGACTAATTTTTGGTAATTTAACCTGGCAAGGAATTACAAACAATATCTTGCCAATTTTATATTGTGGTGTAATGTCAGCGGGTGCTGCCTACACACTTCAAAACATAGGACAAAAATACACCCCACCTGCCGTTGCCTCACTTATTTTTGCGCTTGAGGGACTATTTGCAACTGTTTTTGAGTGCATTTTTGAAAAATCACTTCCAAGTGGCAGAATAATAATAGGCTGTGTGCTTATGCTAATTGCAGTTTTGCTTTCACAAATACCAAAAAAGAAAAAAGGCGCAATAGCCTTTATAAAATAAAAGGAACAGGTAAATGGTGCGTACTCCTAAGGACAATTTTGAGAGTATATTACCTACCGCCAGAAAAAACAGAAACCGCAGATTGATTTTCTGCGGTTTTTGTGCTATAATAGGGTGTGTGGTTAACACTGTATATAAAAGTATTTTTCTACGATAAATAAGAAGTTGTAGGAGGAACAAAATGGCAGCTTTTATAATTGTTTCAGGATTGGGGATACTGGTTTCCATTCTCGGTATAATCAATATGACAGGAAATATATCTTCTCTCCATTGGTATCATAGACAACGAGTAACCGATGAAAACAGAAAGCCGTTTGGAAAACTCGTCGGTTTGGGAACACTGATTATCGGTATTGCAATGGTAATATTCGGTATTATGTTCTTCATTTTTGAAAAAACACAAATCGAAGCTCTTGTGGTCGTAGGAGTGGTAGAATTGATTGCGAGTATCGTTGCAGGAATGATCGTTAGCTTCTATGCAATGAAAAAGTATAATGGCGGTATTTTTTA
>JAZOCP010000265.1:0-3108 GCA_045596585.1 Eubacteriales bacterium | reverse complement strand
ACCGTCATCGGTGCTCTCCGTTATTATTATACCTCTTTTGTGGTATAATGTCAATACTTTTACATAAAATTACTTAGACGACATTAAATCCCCACGGTTAAACGTGGGGATTTTTTATTATAACGTTACCTTTTTAAATGCCTTTTTGCCACGGCGAACTACAAGTCCGTTTGTGACCTCGTCGGTTGTATATGCCTTTCTTGTATCTGTCACCTTTTCGCCGTCAACAGTTACACCGCCCTGCTCAACTGCGCGTCTTGCCTCGCTTCTTGATGGGGTAAGACCCGCCTTAACAAGAATTGAAAGAATATCAATTTTGCCATCAATAAAGTCGTCATTTGAGAGTGCTTCCTCTGGCATATTATCGCTACCGCCTGCACCGAAAATTGATTTAGCAGCAGCTTGTGCCTTCTCTGCTTCCTCTTCGCCATGAACGAGCTTTGTAAGCTCATATGCGAGAATTTCCTTTGCGGTATTTAGCTGACTGCCCTCCCAAGTATCCATCTTGTCAATTTCTTCAAGTGGCAAGAATGTGAGCATTCTAATGCATTTTAGTACATCAGCATCGCCAACATTTCTCCAATATTGATAGAAATCATATGGTGCGGTTTTATTTGGGTCAAGCCATACAGCGCCTGACTGTGTTTTACCCATTTTCTTGCCCTCGGAGTTAAGAAGCAATGTAATTGTCATTGCGTGTGCGTCCTTGCCGAGCTTTTTTCTTATTAGCTCAGTGCCACCGAGCATATTTGACCATTGGTCATCGCCACCGAATTGCATATTACAGCCGTAACGGTTATATAGCTCCAAAAAGTCATATGATTGCATGAGCATATAGTTAAACTCAAGGAAGGAAAGACCTTTTTCAAGTCTTTGCTCATAGCATTTTGCTCTTAGCATATTGTTAACTGAGAAGCAAGCGCCAATATCGCGAATAAACTCGATATAGTTAAGGTCAAGAAGCCAGTCGGCGTTATTTACCATTTGTGCCTTGCCCTCTCCAAACTCGATAAAGCGTGACATTTGCTTTTTAAAGCACTCACAGTTATGCTCAATTGACTCCTTTGTCATCATTGAGCGCATATCAGTTCTTCCTGATGGGTCACCGATATATGCTGTGCCACCACCGATAAGTGCAATTGGACGGTTACCAGCCATTTGAAGTCTTTTCATTAAGCAAAGTGCCATAAAGTGACCCACGTGCAAGCTATCTGCTGTTGGGTCAAAGCCTATATAGAAAACGGCCTTACCGTTATCAATCATTTCTCTAATTTCTTCTTCATTTGTTACCTGTGCGATAAGTCCACGGGCAACTAACTCGTCATAAATCTTCATTTTCTACCTCATTATAGGACAAGTTTTGCTTGTCTTTTATAATATATTGATAATTTTAGCAAACTAAAGTCTTTTTGTCAATACTTAGTTGCAATTTATGGTCTTTTAAGTGCTAAAATTTTGTTTCTATATTCTCTTTTCTCGCTTATATCCTCTATAAACCAACTTGGTGATATAAAGCTATTTGCTTCCTCAATAGAACTAAACTCAACCTCGGCAACTATAAGTCCCTTGAAAATCCCCTTATAAATATCAAGCTCAATTGTGTATTTATTATATGGAATATAATATCTTGTCTTTTTAATAAGATTGGTTTTTACCTCACTAAACATTTTTTCGGCTGTTTCTTTGTCGATTTCCCACTCGTTTTCCTCACGTACGACCATGCCCTCGCCCTTTTCGGTGCGATAATATTTATCATCAAGCCTACGCACTCTAATTTCTGGAGAAAAGCTTATATACCCTTGGACTATTTCACTGCTTTTAAATCCGTCAAGAGGTGGAACCTCGCCGACTAAAAACTTTCTTTCAATTTCCACATAATCACCTCGTTTTTTATTTTACCATTTTTTGTTGGAATTTTGAATGGTTTATGTTAAAATAGTAGTAGATTTTTTAAAGAGAGGCATTTATGGTTACTTTAAATTCAATTTTTTCTTCAAATATGATACTTCAAGCGGGTATGCCTGTGCGCTTTTTCGGCACAGGTGATGGCAAGGCTTCGGTTACGCTTAACGGAGTTACAAAGGAAACAGAGTCGGACGGTAAATGGTTAATAGAGTTTGAGCCATTTAATTACGGTGGACCTTATGATATAACAGTGGGTCTTGACAAAACCTTCTTTACTCTTAAAGACGTTTATTTTGGTGATGTAATTTTACTTGGTGGTCAGTCAAATATGCAGTTCAAGCTACACGAGTCAAGTGAGCCGAAGGAAAATTACACAGGCAATTCAAACGTGCGTCTATATACAGTTGACCGTATGGAATTAGGCGAGCATTTTGCAAGCCGCGACGGTTGGGTTGAGCTTACAAAGGAAAATGCCCCTAATTTCAGCGCTATTGGCTATTACGTTGCAAGCGGACTTGCCACACCTGAGCGCAAAATAGGTCTTATCGCATGCTACCAGGGTGCGTCAGTTATTCAAAGTTGGATGCCAAGAGTGGATGCTTTAGTTCCTGAATTTAAAATAGAAAACCGCTTTGCAGACCACGAGTGGTTCCCTATTTGGAACGATGACGGAGTTCTTTGGGAGCATATGATGGAAAAGATTATACCATTTGCATTTAATACGGTGCTTTGGTATCAAGGCGAGAGCAACGCAAGCGTTGACGAATCAAATATCTATCTTGAGTTTTTACGTGCGCTTATTGGTTCTTGGCGACGCGAATTTAAAAACGACAATATGCACTTTGTGATAATTCAGTTAGCTGACCACCTTGACCGAGCAGGCTATGCGTGGGAAAAGATACAGTCCGAGCAGCTGCGCGCACAAGATGAAATCCCACTTGTTAATACAGTTATTTGTCGTGACGTGTGCGATAATATTGATATTCACCCTAAGGAAAAGGACGTTTTAAGTCAAAGAATTGTTGATATCTTAAAATAAGCTGAAAAATACGTATTTTTTCTTTAAAATATTAAATTTTGTATTGCAAATATAATATGCTATGTGATATAATTATAGTGGTTATTTTTGGGCGATTATTAGCTCCTAACCTTAAATTGTAATTCTATGAAAGAGGTATAGATTATGTTAAAATTTGAAAACAA
>JAZOCP010000264.1:0-9661 GCA_045596585.1 Eubacteriales bacterium | reverse complement strand
TATATAAATACATTGAGAATAAAGCACCCACTGCGCCACCAAGTGATGATGGTGCAAGTAGTACATATACAGGGATTCTAATCCAGCCCTGTGTTGATGCCACCTTATCGTAGCTATATAGAATAATTGACGCAACGCACATTACAAGCACCACGCCTAAATATATGTAAAATAATGTCATTGTTTTTTCCTCCTAAATTTAATTATCTTATATCCCAGCTGCCACCACAATAGTCACAATGTGCAAAATAGTACCCAGCTCTAATCTTTCCTCGTCTGCCACAAATTTTACATGGCTTACCTAAATTATTTGAATCATGATGATGGTGGTGTACTACATTTTGTCCTGCTCCCTTTTTCTTTTGGTTGCTTTGTCTTGACTGATAATATGCTTTGTTGTTTGGGTTTAATTGGTTTGCTCTGTTATCTCTTTGCTTTTTATTCACGATTTTCTCCTTAAATTATAATAATAGTTTATTTAATTTCTTTCTTTTCAATAGTAGCAGCCTTGCCACGCTTTGCAAGCTGAGCTTGCTTTTTAAGCGCCTCTGCCTCGGTATAATATACTGCCATATCAGGGATTTTTAGGTCATCAATTACTGTCTTTACCCATGTTACAATCCATTCATATTTTTGTGTGTTGTTATTGTTTTGCATACTATATACTCCTTTATTAACCGAAAATAAGGTCGAATAGACTTGTTGGCTTGTGATAGTGATGTATTTCGCGTACAGTATTATAATTATGTACTATTGTTTTAGTTTGAGGCTTTTTGTCCTTTGCTTTCTTTTGGTTGCCTTGTCTTGACTTATAATACGCTTTGTTATTTGGGTTTAATTGGTTTGCTCTGTTATCTCTTTCTTTTTTAGTCATTTGTTTTTTCATAATTTTTCTCTCCAAAAATAAAATTTAATAATTTAATAATTCGATAAAGGTCAATAATTTAAATTTTCTCTTGCGCTGACCTGTGCGCACATGAATTTTAAATAAAATTAATTATAAAATGTTCCTACAACACCCGCCATTGTGCCAAGCGCTAAAAGTGCAAGAATGCTTGCTACCACGATTTTTCCTCCTTTCATTTTTTGCCTTTTTCCCCCTCCCGTCTCTGTTCTGCTCCTCCTTAAAATTGCAGTAAACTACTCAAAAAGGGAACATTTTTTCGGAATTTAAGTTCCGTTTTCGCGCGCTTTTTTATATAATATTTCGCTTTTTTGTTCCGATAATGGTAACATTTTTAGGGTTTCGTGGAAAAAGAATAGAGTATTAGCATATTTTGCTAATTTCTCCAAAATTAATTTGTTCGGGTATCAATTTCATATTGAATCCATTTATCTCACAATTTTCAAACTAAAACAAAATAGGTCTAAAGCCCTGTAAATAAAGGCTTTAGACCTATTTTTTGCTATTTGTTTTTTCTCAAAACTCGTAAAAAATTATCAGTTTTTTGCAAATTTTGCCACTTTTTTGGTGTGCGGAATTCCGTATATGCTTACTTCTCCGTTCTCATCAATTACCAAGTTGTGCATATCACTTTCTCTTGAGCCGGTTATTACCCTTGGCAAAAGATGACCCCTTTCCTTGCACAAAAGCTCGAGCGCCAACCAACGTAGCTTTTTCTCACTTTTTGATTCTGCTTTTTCCTCGTCCTTTGCCTTTGCCTTCTTCTTTCCCTTGGACTTTTTAGGTTCTTCTCTAAAAAACTCCTCGTCTATTTTTTCGAGAACTCTTTTTAAGATGTGGCCATTTTTTAGTTGACCCTCAAGCGCCTCGGTTGCCTCCTTATATGCATCCTCAATATCATCGTGTAGGCATCTTTTTCTTTCATCGTCCGAGCCCTTGAGCTCTGCACGTAAGGATTCTATCTTCTTTTGCGCCTCTACTAAGATTTCCTCTATTTTCTTTACTCTTTTTGAGTCATTAGTGTCGCCCTTTATAAAATCATCATCGCCACTTAATTCTACATACATATCAAGGAATGAGCCGAGCGGTCTTGTTGCCTTGTCGTGTGGTTGACGTCTGGCGTGCTCCTCCATTTCGCTATATAAATAGTCCATGGTGGTGTTATATTCCATAACCTCGCCCTTTTTAATTTTGCCCTTTTGGACACCATATGCAAAAAACTTAGGCAATAGTTCATTGTCATTTGCATATTTTTTCTTAAGCTCAAATAGAACTCTGTCGGCATCAAAATCGTAGTTTCTCTTCGCCTTGTCTATCTCCATGCCTGACATTACAGCAAGAATGCAAATATCCTCATATGCCTCCTGCAAATAGCCAATCGACCTTGAATCCCTTGCGTGTCTTTGCCAATAGATAGAGTTTAAAAGCTGTGAGCGATTTATAATTTCGCCAATTTTGTTTTGCGCAATAGAATGGTCAAGCAGTGCCTTATCACCCGCGGTATTTTTATACTGCTTGCGTGATGAAGGAACGTCAAGGACAGGGACTAAAAATTCCCCTTTTCTTTTTTTCGCCGCCTCTGCCAAAATATTATTATCGGTTAAAAGCATAGTGTCAGAGTCATAGTCACATCCATTTAACCTTTGCTGAATGTTTGATTTTATTGCATTTACGCAAACAATCTCCCTTGAGAGGTTAAAGTATTTATCAATTTCCTCGCAATATACATTGGTTGCATAAAGCAGGTTGCCCATTGTAACGTGAGGGCTACGACAACCAAGAAGCTTTGCGCCATTTTCAAAGAATGAGCAATATAGCTTTTCGTCCCCATCGAGCGCCAATGGTGCATCGCCCTCCTTGAACTTGCCTATGCTTGCATATAACAGCTCAAGACCATTTCCAAATAGCGTTGCGTATGTACCAGACACAAGCAAGCGCCCTGCCTTTACCTTCTTTGAAAATGCTGCCATTATGGTTTTTTTGAAATCGTTATAGATCTCAGTGTCTGAAATTTCGTTAGAGGTGGAGATTAAATCCATCATTGCCTCTTGTCTTATGTTGTAGAAGGAAAGCTCCTCATCCTCGTCAAATGAGTCCCATTCGTCTTCCTTTTCTTGGCGAAGCATATAGCTTATATAGTTTCTTAAATACATAGGGTCGCTTTTAATATTATCGTAATACTCAAGCGTTGGCGCAACGAGTGCGCGTGTTTTTTCTCGACTGAGTCCCAATGTATTTATAAGCTGATAGCTTGTCCTTACAAGCCTTCCCCCAAAATAACCAGTTGGCTTGTCGGTTTTTACTACACCATATACCTCGTCTGTCTTTTTTAGCCACTCAGAAAGCAATTTTTCTCTTTGCTTTTGGTTCTTTTTAGGCGCAATTTTTAGATATTTTATGCTACTATCTGTAACAATCATTTTAATATCGTCTATGCTTGTCGCCTCTGTGTAACCATTCAACTGAGATATATCGGTTATGTTGTTTTCCTTAAAGAAAAGTGAAAGGTTTGTATTAAATGCACAGGTTTTAAAGAAGCGGTTTCTAAGTAGCATCATGCCCTTGCTTTCATAGCCATTTTCATTAAAAATTGAGCTATCAAGAAGAGCCTCTCCGTCCCAAATTGTGTTTTCTATTGTTGCATTTTCTCTCTTTGAAAACAGGCTTCCGTCATGCTTTGAATCTATTGTTATCGCTTCCTCCTCGAAGATGCTTTTTGCATCCTTCATAATAAGAAGCGAGCTTCTTGGAATGGTAATTTCAGAATTTATACTACTAAGCGAGAGCGAAATATAGGCCTCATATGATGCAAGGTCTATCTCGTCCTCTTCAAACTCAAGTCCACAGCGTGACCACGCTTTCATTTTCTTTTCAAGTGGCTCAGCAATAAACAAGCAGTTACCGGTTCTACTACTACCTGCGCTTCGCTTATACCTTACATAATGCCTTCCGTCACAATAAAATCCGTCCTCGTAAAGCTCTTTTCTTAAGTCTAACGCATTAGCTACCATATCAAAGCTTGATTTACCAGCCGTCTCACCACAAGCGTAATAATATTCCTCAACAATTTTTAATTTCTCATCAAGTGCTGTTTTCTTTGCTTTTCTTAATTTCTTTTTAATTTCATGCTTTTTAAGCTTATATTCATTTTTTTGGCTATCATATTCAAATGTATCCCCAAGCACCTCCTCATCAAGTGGTAATTCACTTCCCAAGTCTTTATGAAGATAAATATAAGCAAGTCTTGTCTTTCCCTTTTTATCAACGTAAGTGCCTGCAACAGCGCTATTTCCACTTGGCTTATGTCCCTTTTGGGCACAAAGTCCACCGTTATAAACTATAAAGCCCTTGCCTATTGCAGGTCTTCTTATATAATAGTTGTTTACCAAGTCGTAGGCGAAATAATCACCAAGCACCTCTTCACTAAGCGCCTCGCCCTCAACATTTTTATATAGGCGAATAGACGTAATTTTTCCATTTTCATTAAGGCGCACAACCTCACCGTTTTCCTCTGGGGCTGTGCCAGAAAGAAGATACTCTGAGCCTATTTTTACATAATCATGCTTTGAATATTGGAAGGACACATTTATAATGGCTGTTGTATAATCCTTGCCCGCAGCCTCAAAAAACATCGTTTTTGGAAGACGAGTGGCATCAAAAACCTCCTTCAGTCTTAGGGACTCAAGGCTATAATCAAACGCGCCAACAAAAAGCTCCGTTTTCCTTTTTTTATCACCGAACGTAGAAAGGCTACCTACCTCGTCATTTTCCTTAACGGAATTTAAATGCGATAGCTTTTCTGCCTCGATTAAAACAATTCGATACTTTTTTGCTTCTCCCACAGCCATATAGCCCTCCATAGTAGTATAAATTGATTATAACACAAAATTATACTTCTTTCAACAAAAAAGAGGGCTTGTGCCCTCTTTATTTTATACCATTGCAACTATTATAAATACAAGATTAATTACGAAAAATGAAACGCCAACTGGCAATGCAATTCTTCTCAAAATTCCTGAAACATTTGCAATTCCGGTAGTTGCGCCTTCATCGAATGCCTTGAAATGGAACATACGAGATACATAAAATGTTCCCAAGGTAACAAGAAGAAGCACGCTGATAATTACGATAGCAACTGCGGGATGCATGCTAAACATATTATTCACGGGAGTGATTGTTGAAGCTGCAAAGCAAAGTGAAACGATACTAAGAACAAATGCAATAACAGCATGCTTATCTCTTTCAGCAGCCATTTGTGCCTTCTTCTCTTCCTTTTCCTTTTGCTCGGTTGCGAGGTCTTTTACATCGTCTTCCTCATCAACGTTTTTCCTCTCAACAAATGCCTCTACACAAGCAGGACACTCGTCAAGTCCTTCTTCAATTTCTGCTCCACAGCAAGGACAAAATTTCATAATACCCTCCTACAAGCTTTCATAACTCTATGTTATGTAATATATATTATACACCTATATAATAAAAATGTCAAGAAGCAATATTTTTCGACCTTATTTCTCTATAAATCTCGTTCTTTAGACTCTTTATAATATAATAATTAGCAATGAAACAAGTGCTATCAGGGCAACTAACAAAGCTAAAAATCCTACAACACAAGTTATTATATTCAAGATAAGGGAATAAATACTAAATGCTCTTGAAAGAAAAATGAATGTGTTTTTATGGTATCCAGCCTTTAAAAATTTTCTTCTTAAGATAAGAGATACAACCAAAAAAGCAAGAGATACAAACGCACAGCATGATTTAAATGGATTTGCAAGCCATTTCAAAGCAAAAAACGTTGACACTATTGAAAATATCATAGAAAGAGCACTTTGCACATTTGCTTTTTTGCTCATTAAATGGTAAAACTCGTTTGGCTCAGCCACTGTATAATACCCCTCATATGCGTGGGTAGCTATTTTCTTTTTGCATTTTGGACAAGCGCTGTCATCACCTAAAAGTAGCTTGCCACAATATGGACAGTATTTCATACTTTCCTCCAATTAATCGTCATAAAAGCGTTCTTTTGCGCTTCTTAAATTGCCTATTTGGTTATTCTTCCTTTAAAATATCTAAAATCACCTTGCCACTTTCCATTACATAGTCTGGCTTTTCATCTGATTTTTCAAGTATTTCATAGGTGGTCTCTCCACTCATAACAAGTATGGTAGTCACCCCTGCGTTAAGTCCACTTTTTATATCTGTATAGATACGGTCACCTATAACAACAGTTTGTTCTTTTGTGTAGCCTGTGTGCTCCATTGCCAAAATAGGCATAAGTGGCTCTGGCTTGCCAATTACAAGTGGACGTCTTTTGGACACATTATAAAGCATATCGCAAACGCTACCACAGTCGGGCACTGAGCCAAACTCGGTTGGACACACGTAATCAGGGTTGGTTGCGATATATGGAATATCGCGTCTTGAAAGTAGTAATTTAGACACGTCCTCAAGTTTTTTAAAGGTAAGCTCCGTGTCAAAGCCCATTACAACCACCTCAACCTTATCAAGATTTTCGGTAATCTCATAGCCATTTGCACGTAGCTCCTCCTTTAAGGATTCCGTGCCACAAACATAAAGTGTTTTTCCCTTATAATGCTTATTTAGATAATACGCAGTTGCCTGTGAGGAGGTAATAAAGTCCTCGCGCACAGCCTTTATTCCAAGTTTTGCAAGCTTTTTTATGTAATCACTAACACTCTTTGAGGAATTATTAGTCATAAACATATATCGCCCACCACTTGATTTTATGGTGTCAAGTAGCTCGTTTGTAAAATCATAAAGCCTGTTTCCTAAATATAAGGTTCCGTCCATATCAAAAAGAAACAGCTTCTTTTTCTTCAATTTATCCATATTTTCTCTCTGCTTTATTAAACAATCATTCAATTTCAAATTGGTATTTCGATGCTTTGTCTATATAGTAATTGCAAAGGCTAATAACCTCTTTCTTCTCAGCATATGAATTTTTGTCATATACACCGACAACCTTAATTCCGTTTTGATGACAGGTTTTTATTGCATAAATTGCATCCTCAAAGACATAAGTGGTTTCTCTATCAGTGCCTAAAAACTCGCGCGCCCTTTCGTATATAAATGGATACCTTTTGCCAAAACCAACTTCCTTTGTTGTAAAAATAGCAGTAAAATATTCTAATATACCCAATTGACCGAGCACCTTTTCAACCAAGAACCTATCCGTTGCAGTAGCTAAGCACATCTTAACTCCGTGCGCTCTTAATTTTTCAAGCATATCCTTCACGCCATCCTTCAAGGAAACATTATTGTCATAATAATTTTCCATTATGCCATAAATGCCCTTCGACACCTCTTCGTAAGGAATATCGGGGCAAGTGCGCTCATGCCAGCTTTTCATACCATTTTCAAGATAGTCCCTATCTGTGTCCCTCGGAGGCTCTATTCTAACACTCTTTAAATAATCCGTTGCCACAACAGCCCAGTAATCCATAGAATCTATGAGTGTTCCATCCATGTCAAAAATTGCGCCAGTTATTTTCATTTTCTACCTTTTCTTCTCTATGAACATATATTCTCATTTAATACATTTATTTTATATTAGTTAAACTTAATTGTCAATAAAAACTTATCAAAAAAAGCGAGCCAACGCTCGCTTTTTCTTTTGAAATCATCTTAGTGCTTGATAATAGGGTGATACTCAAATTTTCCACAGGTTGACATCCAGTTCATTTCAAGGTTGTAAAAGCCGTGCATATGCATGCACTTGCCCTTCGCGTGTGAGTCATCAAGCATTGCCCAACCTCGAAAGCTATCAAACGTTCTTGGTCCTGCCCACCAAACACAGTTTACACATTGCTTATAGTGTGGGTCGCACATTCTTGCCATAATTTCACCTCGTATAATAATATAATATTACTTTGATTATATCACCTTTTAAAAAGAGTGTCAAGTAAATAAAAAACGCTGAGATTTTCATCTCAGCATTTTATCCGTGATAAGCTATAATACATAAGCACAAGGCCTATGCTAAGTATTAATCCCCCTATAATATCGCTTACCCAATGCACACCAGATAAAAGTCTGCCTATTACCATAAAAGCAGTAAAAATGCAAGCTACGACAAAAAGGATTCGCTTAAAAATTAAGTTTTTGATGCGACATTTAAGCTGCATCACCGCCGTCGGCATTATTGTCATTACTAAAATTGTTGTTGAGGACGGATATGATGATTCAAGCGCGCCGTCTATTAATATTGGTCTATAATTTATCACCACAATCTCAAATAAAGCATAAATCACAATTACAGCTATATAATATACACCAAGGGCAAGAATACTATAATCCACCCTCAAAAGGCTTTTTCTCTTTATCAATTGCACCAGTCCCAAAATAGCAAAGGAAAGTGCTGTGACTATTGGTACAAGTCCCAACCAATCAGTTATTATATAAAGTGTCATATTTACGCCTGTTATATTATGAATAGCTCCATTTAACGCCCCAAATCCAACAAAAGAGCCCTCAGGTCCAATTGCTCTTACATCAACAAAGCAAACAAGCAATGTCCACAAAATAAACAAGACAAGGGTGCCCGTTGCGACAAAAAAGCTTCTCTTTTTCATTTTTTCTCCTTTCTATTTAATTAGCTTCAGTTTAATAGAAGGAACAAAAATTTACAAGGAACGTGCTTTCACAATCTTGATACAATTCGTATCATGTACGCCTTAGCATTATAATTGATTTTATAGCAAGCAAGGAAAATGCAAGCACTGCGGCATATGGTTGTTGACTTATGATAAATAGTATTGCCGCAACAGTGCCAAGTGACAGCGATATTATTGTTTTGATTTTTTGCCAAGCATGCACCATATGCTTACGCAATATAAGTGTTACAAGCCCTAAAGCAACCATTGCAATAACAACTACGAAATATAAGACCTTCAAATATGTTTCAACGCTGAGTGTCAAAAGTGAAGCGCTTTTTATCACCTCTTCGCTCTTGTTAGCAAAAAGCGGTAAAAACAACAGCAGTGCCATACAAATATCAAGCAAGCCAAACAACAAATTTTGAATCCCTTTTTCAGTTTGCTTTTGGTTTTCTTCCGCTATTGTTAGTATTTCGTCAGGTGACAAAAGCTCATCAACTGTAATTGAAAAAAATCGAGCTATTGCCTTAAGCGAATCTATATTGGGATATCCCCTATCAGATTCCCACTTTGAAACAGCGGTTCTTGTGACATAAATTTTTCCGGCAAGCTCCTCTTGAGTAAGATTTCGACTGGTTCTTAGTTTTTTTATTTTTTCACCAAAGGTCATATGTCACCCTCCTTTTTCTTTTCTCCTTTATTATATCAAATAACAGCATAAAAGTCACGACACTGTCAGTCACATTGACAATTATATCGCAATAAATAAATTGTTTGCGTTCCACACCGCTACTTATTTTGAGGTATGCACCTATATTTCTGTTTAAAAAAGTCGAAAAGCAGACACAGGGTCTGCTTTTTCTTATTTTTTGAAATCACTATACTTAATAAATTCGTATTTTTCGTTTTCGTTAGGTGTTCCAACCTGCAAATAGGAATACGTCTTGCTTTCCTCATCTGTCACCTCAACGTAAGCACCAATTGCAAAAAGTGTATTCTTTTGAGTGTCATTTTCAAAGCCGTACATTTTGATATACATAAACGAATATGCGCTATTTTCAAAGTCAGCTGCAATTGCACCATCAATAGCCTCGCCATTTTCACCTATCACATCATTGGTGCCAAGCCCCGCCTTAGTTCC
>JAZOCP010000263.1:0-6667 GCA_045596585.1 Eubacteriales bacterium | reverse complement strand
TATCATTAACAGGCTTTATGCCGAGCTCCTTTGCACAAACAAGGCAAAGTCCCTCTTGCTTTTGAACGTTGTTCTCAAGCTTCATTATATAAACCGTTGCCGGTCTTTTCTTACATCTAGAACACATTTCCATAATTTATTTTCTCGCTTATTTGTAAATTTTATTCTTTATAAAGTCAATAAGATTTATGTTTTTGAAAATTCCCACAATCATAGATTTCTCAGTTAAATCGGAATTTATTACATTTGGTGCTAAAGGACCAACAAATTCAACAAGAGCTAAAAGTCCCATTGAAACACCCCACATAATAAGTAGCGATATAATTACACCCACTACTAAGCCAAGCCATCTATTCGCTTGCTTTACGCCCTCAAATTTTGTTAGGTTTTCAAGTAACTTTGCGACAATTATCAATGTAATATACGAAATAACGAATGTAACTATCAACGCTAAGGCAATTGAAATAATCATTGCAGCTGCCCCACCAAGATTTTCAGAAAGTGAATGAACAAGCGGACCTGGATCCTCTGCTCCCTTTAATTGCTCAAACTCGGTTATGAATTTTTCATAATTTAGTCCATATCTTGGTAAAAACTTTTCAAAAAAGCCTGTGTGCTTATCCTCAACAAGCAGTGAAGCAATATCTATTGTAATTTTTAACTTATCATCTGATAAAAATGCATTTAGTGAGCTTTCAACCACCTTATACATTGCTTTGTTCATAAATAATGCACAGAAAAGCTTTGCTACTGGAACTCTTACAAGAAATGCAACTAAAACTGAAACTCCAAGCTTACATACATCTAAAACACTCGAGAAAAAGCCTTTTACTGTGAATTTTATTATGACAAATATCGTTATTGCAAGCAAAACTATATCAACAACTAAGCCTATACTCATCTTTTTTCCCTTTCTTTTTGTGTTTTTTCTCTTTTAAATATGTCAAAGAAGGACTGATACACAGTCCTTCGATTTTTAACGTATTGCAAACGTCTTTATGATATCAAGCAAGTCATGCTCAATGAAGAATCTAACGACAAGCGTACCATTCCAATAATCATCAACAAATATACTTGGGTAATAGTGCTGTCCAAACTCAAATGCCTTACCTATACCAAAGCATGCTGCCCAAGTAACAAGTATAGCAATGGTTGCACCGACCAAGCCACCTAAAACTATGTTGATAACCTTTATCATTGTAACCCTTTGAATGAGTTTATTAAGAAGCTTACCAACAATTATTAGTGTAATTTCAACCACCAAGAAAATCAAAACAAAGGTGATTATTATTGAAATACCAAGTGCCACACGCGCACCGAGAGCATCGGAAATTACACCAAGCTCATCAAGCGTTGCCATCTTTGGATTAGCGCCAAAAAACTCATCAATCAAGCTAACTGTATCACTTTTTTCACCAGCGCTAAGAATAAATCTTGTAACCATATTCGGAACACCATCAAAGATGTTGGCAACATCATAGCTAACAGACTCAACCCCTTCAACAAGCTCTGTTGTTTTAGTGGTCAAAAGAAGCTTATGAATCCATTTTGCGCAGGCCCCATCAAATATTTTTGAAATCAATCTTGCAATGGGCAAATTAAATACTACTGCAAAAACAGGTGCAACTACTGTTTTAACAAGTGAAATTAGAGAGCTTAAAAAGCCCTTAACGCAGTTTCTGATGATAACAAATGCGATAAATAATACAAAGATACCATCAAGCACCAGGTTTACTATTTGTGCAGTGGACATAATTTACCTCCTTATTAAGATTTATTACCTATATATTATATACTGTTTTTTAAGCGGTGTCAACTGTTAATAAAATATTTTTTTTAGATAAAGACCCTCTGCTCTTGCGGTAAAGCCTGCATTATTTCGCTTTTGAGAATTTATTATGGAAGGAATTTCCTCCGGGCTAATTCTACCCGCCTCAACACAAAGAAGCGTACCTACCATTATTCTAACCATATTGTACAAAAAGCCATCTGCACAAACGGTAAATTCTATAAAATCTCCGTTTCTTTCTAAGCGACTTTCATAGACTGTTCTTTCTGTATTTTCAATTTTTGAACCTACTGACATAAAGGCATCAAATTTATGAGTTCCCAAGAAAAAAGTGGCGGCACGTGTCATTTTTTCGAGTTTTTCATCACTAATTTCTCGACCATATTCAAGTGCTAAATTCTCATAAAAAGGATTTCTTATTTTACTTGCGTGTATTTTGTACACGTACTGCTTTTTCTTTGCAGAATATCTTGGATGAAAATCCTTTTCAACCTCCCTTGCCTCTAAAACAGAAATATCATTTGGGAGCTTTATATTCATAGCAATTGGAATTTTGTCAACTGGAACAGTTATTTCATCCTCTTGATTTTTCGGTTCAACTGTTAGGCAAAAGCCAAGGGCATGAACGCCACTATCAGTACGACTACAGCCTGTTACATTACAGTCGAAGCCAAACGCCTCTTTCGATGCTCTATTTAATTCGAGTGCAACAGTCGGCTTATCATTTTGAAGCTGATAGCCACAATAATTGTGCCCATTATAAGCAATAGTTAAAAGTACCTTTTTCATTATTAAACCACAGGACCATATTGGCTAAGGTATATATTTATCAAAATCACACCTGCAAGTAAGATTAGTGAAAATACCAAACCAAAAATGTCCTTTACTTTAAACTTTAATTTTTTCATTCGTGTTCTACCCTCACCACCACGATAACAACGGCATTCCATAGCGGTTGCAAGCTCATCTGCTCTTCTAAACGAGGAAACAAATAGTGGTATTATGATAGGGATTAATGCTTTTGCACGCTTAATTAAGCCTCCGCTTGAAAAATCAGCCCCTCTTGCCTTTTGTGCATTCATAATCTTGCCTGTTTCATCGGTAAGAGTTGGAATGAATCTTAGTGCAATAGTCATAATCATTGCAAATTCATGAACTGGAAGCTTGATTTTTTTAAGTGGAGATAATGCTGTTTCAATACCATCAGTTAGTTCAATAGGAGTTGTTGTATAAGATAAAAACAACGTAGTTTCTGCAAGAAGCAAGACTATTCTTAGAGCTAAAAGCGCTGCTTTTATCAAGCCCTCCTCATATATGCTTATTGACCAACGATTTGGGATTATATTTATTACCCACAAGGGGCTTTCACCCTTTGTCCAAAAGATATTTAAAACAGCTGTGAATATTACAACTATTATAAGTGGCTTAAGCCCTTTTAAAATAGTTCTTATTGGAACGTGACTAATTATTATGGTTGCCACTACTACAACAAATAAAAACGCAAATGCATATACGCTTTTTGCAACAAATGTAGCAACCATAAACATTATAACGTAAAAAAGCTTTGTTCTTGGGTCGAGCTTATGAATTAAGGATTTTCCTTCATAGTATTGACCAAGTGAAACGTCAAATGCCATTTTTTACCTCCTTTTTAGGAGAGTAAAGAGCCAATAGTGATTTAAGTGCCTCATCTACCGTGTAAATATTATTAGGAATTTCAATTCCCTTTTCGCGTAGCTTAACTGCAAGATTTGTTATTTCAGGTACATCAAGTCCGTTTTCCTTTAAAAGCTGACTTTGAGAAAAGACCTCTTGTGTTGTACCCTCAAGTAAAACCTTTGCGTGTGCCATTACAACAACGCGGTCGCAATACATAGCCATATCTTCCATGCTGTGGCTAACTATTATAACTGTTGTACCACTCTTCTCGCGGTATTTTTTTATTCCACCAAGAATTTCTCGCCTGCCCTTAGGGTCAAGGCCAGCAGCTGGCTCGTCGAGAACTAAAATTTTAGGGTTCATAGCCATAACTCCAGCAAGTGCGACACGGCGCTTTTGTCCGCCAGAAAGGTCAAAGGGCGATTTTGAAAGGGTTTCCTTATCTATGCCACAAAACTCTGCACTTTCCTGCACTCTTTTTTCAATTTCCTCTGGTGGGAGTCCCATATTTTTAGGTCCGTATGCAATATCATCCTTTACAGTATCGGCAAAAAGCTGATACTCTGGGTATTGCATAACCATACCTACCTTATAACGTACGCCTGCAATTTTCTTTGGCTTTTTCCAAATATCCTCACCATCTATAATTACAGTACCCTCACTTGGTCTTAAAATGCCATTTAGCATTTGAACTAAGGTTGACTTACCCGAGCCTGTATGACCAATTAAGCCTGTTATTAAGTTTTGTTCGATATTTAAGCTAACCTTGTCAAGCGCGGTTATTTCATATGGTGTTTTCTTGCCATATATAAAGCTTATTTCCTTAAGTTCAATAATCGACATTTTATTTCCTTTCTTAGTTTTGAATTTTCTCTTTAATTAGCTCTGCGCAAGTGTCTAAATCGTACACTCCTAAGGGAATTTTTAAATCCAGTGCTTTATTTAAGCCATCAATAAGCTCCACACTTTGAGGCACCTCAAGTCCTGCTTGCCATAGCTTTTCTGGGTTTGAAAACACCTCACTTGGAGTACCCTCAAGGTATTTTGTGCCCTCCTTCATAACCACTACCTTGTCAGCTAAAATAGCCTCATTCATGTAGTGTGTAATTAGGATTATAGTGATTTTTTCTTCCTTGTTTAGTCTTTGTATTGTAGCCATTACCTCTTTTCTTCCAAGAGGGTCAAGCATTGCGGTTGATTCATCAAAAATGATGCATCTTGGCTTCATAGCGATAATACCAGCTATCGCAACCCTTTGCTTTTGACCGCCAGAAAGACGATGCGGGGCGTGGCGAGCGTATTCCTGCATGCCAACTATATCAAGTGCCCAATCTACTCTTTTTCTAATCTCCTCTGGCGCAATGCCTAAGTTTTCTGGACCAAAAGCAACGTCCTCTTCTACAATAGTTGCAACGATTTGGTTGTCTGGATTTTGGAAAACCATACCCACTTTTTTTCTAACCTCATAGATATCGCTATCCTTCAATTTTTCGCCTGTGATTTTTTTACCATCAATATAAATGTCTCCGCTATCGGGAGTTAAAATCATATTTATTAGCTTTGCAGCTGTTGATTTTCCCGAGCCATTATGACCTAAAATAGCTACAAATTCCCCATCGTTAATCTCGAGATTCAGCTTGTCAAGAGCAAACCTGTTATCAAGATTATCGTTATCCGGGTACTTGTAGGAAACATTCTCAAGTTTAATTGAAGGATTCATATTTACTCCTGTACTCCATTTGGTATCCAGCGTGCGCTTGCACCACATGGTAAATAGCCCTTTGTTTGAGTAACAGGTAAAGCAACCTCAGCAGTTTCTGCTCTACCACCGTGCTTTTTTACAACCTCTACATTTAAAACATACCCCATAGTAAGCGCACTTAAGCCTGTTGTGTATGAATTTATGAGCATAAATAGTGGATCAGCTGAGATCAACTGTTCACAAAGACTGACAAAGTCGCAAACTGCATCCTCGAGTTTCCAAACCTCGCCACCTGGTCCTCTGCCATATGATGGCGGATCCATTATAATTCCGTCATATTTGTTGCCACGGCGAATTTCGCGCTCAACAAACTTACGACAATCATCAACAATATAGCGAACTGGTGCGTTTTCAAGTCCACAAGATGCCATATTTTCCTTAGCACATAGAACCATGCCCTTCGATGCATCAACATGAACAACCGAAGCGCCAGCCTTGGCAGCAGCTGCTGTTGCACCACCCGTGTAGGCAAAAAGATTTAAAACCTTTACCTCTTTGCCCTCCTTTTTCCTTTGACGAATGAGCTTAGAAAACCAATCCCAGTTTGCAGCCTGCTCTGGAAATAGTCCTGTATGCTTAAAACCCATAGGCTTTAAATTAAACGTTAAATCTCCATAATTAATGGTCCATTTTTCTGGCACATCGTTTTTTACCCATGCGCCACCACCACTTTTTGAGCGACGGTAAATGCCATGTGCAGAGTTCCATAGCTTGTGCTCTCTTTTGCCCTTCCAAATAACCTGTGGGTCGGGACGAATAAGAATATATTTTCCCCAGCGCTCTAATCTTTCGCCATCTGATGCATCAAGAAGCTCATAGTCTTTCCAATTTTCAGCTAAATACATTTTACCCTCCCGTTACATTTTGTAATATTTTCCAAGCACATTTGAGCCAACATGTCCATGACAAATAGCAAGTGCAAGTGCATCGGCAGTATCATCTGGCTTTGGCGGCTTTGGCAGATTAAGAAGCGTGGTTACCATTGTAATAACCTGTTTTTTGTCCGCACGTCCATAGCCGACAACCGACTGCTTAACCTGTAGTGGTGTATATTCAAATATTTTCAAGCCCTGACGATGTGCAGCCAGAAGAATTGTGCCTCTTGCCTCGGCAACGCAGATACCTGTTTTTTGGTTGGTGTTCCAAAAGAGCTCCTCTATTGCCATAGTGTTAGGCTTATACTTTTCTATGATAGTGTTCATACCATCATAAATTTGCAAAAGTCGTTCTTCAATAGGAGTGCCAGCCTTGGTCTGAATTGAGCCATAGCCAAGCACACGAAATTTTCCCTTTACGCACTCGAGCACACCCCAACCGACAATAGCAAAGCCAGGGTCTATACCCAAAATAACCATAGGTTTTCCTCCTTTTTTGAAAATCTTTACAGAATATTGTATCATATTTTTACGCGTATGTCAAATATTATATTTATTTTGCGCTAAATATTATTTATAGTT
>JAZOCP010000262.1:0-2197 GCA_045596585.1 Eubacteriales bacterium | reverse complement strand
CCTTGTGAAGCCCCTCTGCACGATATGGCTCTGTGATTAAAATGCCATCGGCCTTTTGATATTTATATTCATCATAGCTTAACGACTCTCTTACTAATGCATTAATTTCTTCAACTGACATTTTTTCTATCATTTCAGTTGTTAAAATCTTTGTTGCAGTTGTATGTAGTGGAACCTTTTTCTTTTTGTTTGGTGCATAGAATGGTGAATAAAGGTGATTTCCTCTATGCACGATTGCAACAACTGGTACCTTTGCTTTTTTTATAAGCATTCCAACAGCATCTGGAAGAAACGAACAAATGCCACAGGGGGAATAGCATGCCTCAGGATACATGCAAAGCACATCCTTACGTTCAAAAACCTTCAAAATTGAACGAACAAGGTGAATATCTGTTGTAAACTTACGTGTCCCAATAGCGCCTATGCCCTCAAGCAATGACCTTCTTTTGTAAAATCCGTCAACGTTTACTACATTATTTACTTTATGTGGATATGTTACATGAGAAGCAAGCTCAAAATCAACAAACCCCATATGATTTGAAAGGACCATATATGGCGGCTTTAAGCCCTCCATATTTATTTTTTCTATTTTGTGCTTTATGCCCATCAACGCAAGCTTGGAAAGAAGCTGTATTATGGCTGTAAAATAAAATGGTTGTCTTTTAGGATATTTTGCGGTGTAATACTTTTTTGGGTTACTGTAATTTGGTGAAATATTCATTTATAGTCTAAACCTTTCTAAAATGTGATACAATTATATCATACTCAGAGCTGAATTTCAATAGAAATATACCTTATAACTATGTAATAAATAATTTAAACTTTTTTTGTTGAATTATTATTTACCTTGTGTTAAAATTATCTTAAAGTATTATATTATTTTTGTAATCGCGAGGCATTTATGAGGCTTGAGCATTATATTTCTATTTTTATTGGTGTTATTGCATTAGTGGCTTTTGCCGCTTTTGTAATTTCCTTAATTTGTTTTCTTAAAACATACTATTCTCCAAGATCAAGGGTAAAAAAAGAAGATAAGGTTATTAAAAAAGTAGAATTCATTTTTAAAAACCATGGTGATGTTCTTGATGAATGGACCAAGGAAATTAAAACCTTAAAATACGAAGATGTATATATTACCTCCTTTGATGGTATCAAGCTACATGGTAAATTCTACAAGGTGCATGACGAAAATGCTCCAATTGAAATACTTTTTCATGGTTATCGCGGAAGTGCAGACCGTGATATGAATGGTGGTGTTCTAAGAGCAATACACAACGGCAGAAATGCTCTTGCCATTGACCAACGTGGTGGTGGAACAAGCACAGGTACCGTTATCACCTTCGGAATTAATGAAGGCCGAGATTGTCTTTCTTGGATTGAATATGTGCTTAAACAAAATTCAAATGCAAAGATAATTTTAGTTGGCGTTTCAATGGGTGCTTCTACTGTGTTAATTGCCTCTGGCATGGATTTACCAAGTAATGTTGTAGCTATTATTGCTGACTGCGCTTATACATCCGCCAAAGAAATGATAATGGACACAATGAAGGAAATGCATCTTCCTCCAAAGCTTATGTACCCATTTGCAAGACTTGGTAGCAAATTATTTGGACACTTTGATATAGATGAGTTTACTCCACTTGAAATGGTAGCAAAATCTAAAACTCCTACTATATTTTTTCATGGAGACACTGACACCTTTGTACCACATGAAATGAGTGTTAGAAATTACGAGGCTTGTACAGCTCCACATAAAAAGCTTGTCATTATTGAGGGAGCTGGGCACGCTGCTGCTTATCTTGTTGATATGGAAAAATATAACAATGAACTCAAAGAATTTTTAAAGCCTCTTCTTTAATTCGCATAAAACAATTTTAATTCAATTAGCAAAGGATTATCACATGGAAATTCAGCATATTATTATACTATCGGTTTTAGGTATAGCTGTATTAGCATTATTATTCACTTTTTTGATTTCATATATATGCTATCATAAAACCTTTTACTCACCTGCAAAAGTTGAAAAAAGAAAAAGAATTTTTGTAAAAAAAGCATCTTTTATTTTTATACAAAACATGGACACTCTTTCTGAGTGGAAGGAGCAAGTAAGGTCCTTACCTTCTAAGGATGTTTCAATTACCTCCTTTGATGGACTTAAGCTTGTTGGTAGATATTATGAAACAAAAAAGGGTGCACC
>JAZOCP010000261.1:0-2722 GCA_045596585.1 Eubacteriales bacterium | reverse complement strand
GCTATATTACATGCCACAGGTTTGGACTAGTGATGACTCAGATGCAATAGACAGACTAAAAATTCAATATGGCACATCATTTGCTTACCCAATAAGAACAATGGGCGCGCATGTTTCTGTTTGTCCTAACCATGGAAATGCAAGAGTAACACCACTAAGCACTCGTGGTAACGTTGCATATTTCGGCACATACGGATTAGAGCTTGACATCACGAAGATGACAAGCGAGGAAAAGCAAGAAATAAAACGTCAAATTGCAGAATTTAAAAAGTATTATGACTTAATACAATTCGGTGATTATTATAGACTTTTATCTCCATACACACCAGAAGAGAGTCGCTATTGTGCTTGGGAAACAGTGAAAGAGGATGGTACAGAGGCACTTGTATGCACAGTAGCTTATGAGTCAAAATGCACAGTTCCACCAGAACTTTTAAAGGTTAAGGGACTTATTCCAAACAAAATGTATAGAATAAATGGCTCCGAAGAGAAGTATCTCGGCTCAGCCCTTATGAATATAGGATTTTGGCTTGATTATGACCACGTGTCCTACCCATCAAGACTCTACCACATCACGTTAGCTTAATAAAAATGCCAACCACAGGTTGGCATTTTTTGTATTTTGATTGTGCAAAAAGTCTGACAAGACTTTCTGGAACTTAAATTTTAGGCATAATTAAATTATACTATACTTATAATAACTATGGCGGTGATGTTATGAAAGAGTATGGAACAATCAATATTAAGCTAAAAGAGCTATTGGAGAAAAAAGGATTTAGTAAAAATAAGTTCAGTCACAAGGCTGAAATGCAAAGAACACAAATAAACAATTTTTGCAACAATAAAATTACAAGACTTGACATAGACGTTTTGGCAAGAATTTGTACGGTTTTAGAGTGCGAAATATCTGACCTTTTGGAGTTTATTCCTCCAGAAGAAAGCTAAAAAGAAAAAAAGAGTGTTTAAAAACACTCTTTTAATATTATTTATAAACCTCTTCGAGGCGCTTGTTGAATTCTTCAGCAGTGTTATAGCCCATACGTTTAAGACGTGAGTTCATAGCCGCAATTTCAAGTACAACCGCTAAGTTTCTACCAGGGCGAACTGGAATTGTAATTGCAGGAATATCAATACCAAGAATAGATACCGTTTCATTATCAAGACCCATACGGTCATATGCCTTGCCCTCAATCCAGTGCTCAAGCTTAATAACTAATTGAATTTTTTCAGTTTCCTTAACAGCACCCATACCAAAAATACGGCGAATATCAACAATTCCAATACCACGTAGCTCGGTGTAGTGTCTGATTATTTCTGGTGCCTTACCAACAAGAGTTTTTTCAGAAACCTTACTGATTTCAACAGCGTCATCAGCAATTAAACGGTGTCCTCTTTTAATAAGCTCAATAGCTGTTTCGCTTTTGCCAATGCCACTATCACCAAGAATTAAAACACCCTCACCATAAACCTCAACTAAAACACCATGACGTGTAATTGTTGGCGCAAGCTCTACGTTTAGAGTAGAGATAATGTTTGAAACAAAGCTGTTTGTTGAAATTTTAGTTTTCAAAAGTGGAATTTCAAATTCCTTTGATAATTCAAGCATCTCTGAAAATGGCTCTATATCACGTGCAAGCACAATACAAACAGGTCTTTTCTCCATAAAAGCACGTATTCTTTCATATCTAACGTTTGGCTCAAGCTTTTCAAGATAAATTGACTCAACAAGACCTAAAATTTGCATTCTTAGTGGGTCAAAATAATCAAAGAAGCCAGTTAGGGGAAGGCCAGGACGATGTATTTCTGCACGGGTTAGCATAATCCTTTCAAGATTATCTGGCGCATATATAATATCAAGGTTAAAATCCTTAATAATTTTTGTTAGCAAAACAGTTCTTTGAGTAGTAGCAGTATCCATATTATCCTCCATTTGGGGTTATATGATAATTTTATCATACAGTTAATTAAAAAGCAATAAAGGACAGAAAAAAATATGAAAATAGTAAAAAAGAACAAACTGGATATAAAAGAAAAAGGAATGTTTGGTCATTCGTTATCGCAGAAAAGAGAAATAAGCGCTTATGATAGTGACACAAATTCATTTCCGAAAATTAAAACCTACAGGGCAACAAAAATGCGTCTTGAAAGAGTAAACGCTGATACAACATATGATGTAATTATAACTACATATGCAAATGAATATGGCGAAACAAGGGAAGAAAAAAGAGTACTTGAAGCATTAATTGACAAGGAAATATACGATGATGTAGAAAAAATGCTAAGTAGCTATGAGCGCTTAAGAAAAATGAAAGAGGTTAGACAAATTGATGTTAAAGAGTTCCTTGCAAAAATTAAAGAAAGATTTAAAGAAGATATTCACTTTGCCTATAAAAGCTTAAAAGGCTCGGTAAGAAAAAGCAAGAGCCATACAATATACATCTATCACCTTATACTGATTTTCATTGCCTCTATAACAATAATAAATGATATTTCCTTCAAGCCACCAATTTATATAACAATTACAAGCTTGCCAAAAGGAATAAAAATAATATTTAGCTCAACCGTACCAAATGAGCCTGAATTAACGAGTGAATCACAACTAAAAGCTCTTCAAGGGGTAGAAGTAAAGCTTGCATATGTTGCATCACTTTGTCGAGAAGAAAATATAAGTAATTCATTTCAAATTTATGATAATAAAATAATTTCAGAGTTTAATATTAAT
>JAZOCP010000260.1:0-1834 GCA_045596585.1 Eubacteriales bacterium | reverse complement strand
AGGCACCGTTATTAAAATTTTGAACTTCTTAATGCCATATATTTTGTCGGTATTGTTTGTGGTAGTCCTTTTTTCTCTTTTTGGATTTATAGGACCGATAACAAACAAGCAGGGCTTAACTATAAATGTTATAGCAGACCCACTAAAGGGCTTATTTTCCTTGGCTGGTACTGTCTTTTTAACGCTACTTCTTATTTACCATGCAATAGTTTGGAAATATGATGTTAAGCATAAAATTTGGATTCGTAAGGTTATTTGCTCTGTTGTTGCAATCGTGTGTGTTTCAACAATTCAAGGCTTAATCCAGCTTGATTCCTACCCAGATGCAAGAATAAACAACCTCTGGACAAATGGTGTAGGTGGCAACGGTGGTGGATTAGTTGGTGGCATATTAGCACGTATTTTAAATGACTCAGTTACACTTTTTGGCGCACTTGGTATTGTTTTTGTTGTGCTACTATTTATGCTACTTCAAATGTTCAATATTACCCCACTAACTATGGCAACAGGCTTATTTAAGCTAATTTTCAAGAAATCACCAGAAAGACCTAAGAGGGTTAAAAAGGAAAAGCCACCAAAGAAAAAGAAGGGCAAAAAGGTTGTTGTATTTGATGATACTCAAGATACTGGAGACCAACGCCTTGAGGAAGCAGTTAAGAAAAACAAGCCTGCATATCTTGATTTAAGTGAGCTAATAAACGCAGACCAACATAAAAATGTTGGTAGCTCAGGACAAGAAAAATATAATAGCCTTGATGATGAGCTAATTAATTCTCGTGGCTCAGCATCAAGTCAGCTAAAGCCATATAATGACGAATATGCACCTCAGTCAGCAAGCCTTGAGCTTAGGTCCTCAATGGTAGAAACCTTTGATGATGACGATGATGAGGAGCAAGAATTTAATCTAAGACCATTAAATGAAGACGACAGACTCACTCCATTCCAAGAAAGTGATCAGCTAAAAAGCATTGAAGAGGACGAGCTTGAGTATGAGCAATTAAATTCATTTACCCAAACACAGGGCAACCATAAAAAGGCTGGTGGCCCAACTCCTGCGTTTGAATTCAATGCTGATATTCACTCAGAAAGAGGCTACAAAACCCAAAATGAGGTCGATTTAGATGACGAGTTTGAAATTGAGAAACATACAGTTTCAATCTCATCATTTGATAAATCAAGCTCACAAGAAAAAAGAGCAACCTTTGAAATGGCTGAAAAGGAAGATGACTCGTCTGAGGAGCCACTAATTGAGGAGGCTTACGAAGAGCCATTAATTGAGGAAGCATACGAGGAGCCAAAGGCTACAAAGTCAACCAAGAAGGAAACAAATAAGCCACAAGAGGACGAGTATAGCTATCTTGATGAGCTTGTTGAAAATGCGGCAAATAAGCCACAGCCAAACACATCAAACCTCGAAAGAGAGACGGTTGCGTTTGATGATGCCTCAAGCTATATTCCTACAAGCGAAAAGCCAAAGGCTCAACCAAAGCCACAGCCACCAAAGAAAAAGAAAATTAAAAGAAATTATAAGCTCCCACCAATTCAATTCCTTCAAGAGCCTGTTGAAAACAACGACACAGAGGAAGCTAAGGCGGAGCGTATGGAAAACGCAAAAATCATTGTTGATACACTTAGTAGCTTCAATGCAAGAACAAGAATTTCCGATATTACAAGAGGCCCAACAGTAACAAGATATGAATTAATTCCTGAGCCAGGCGTACGCGTACGCTCAATTGCTAACTTAGCTGATGATATTCAACTAAATCTTGCTGCTGAGGGTATAAGAATAGAGTGCCCAATCCCAGGCAAGAGCGCTATCGGTATTGAGGTTCCA
>JAZOCP010000259.1:0-2314 GCA_045596585.1 Eubacteriales bacterium | reverse complement strand
CAATGAATGAGCTTTACCCTCGCATTCAAATGACAAGAAAAAGAATAGAGGATGGTGCAAAATATTTTGGACCTTATTCAGGAACATCTACTGTATATTCAGTGATTAGCACGCTTGAAAGAATATTTAAAATCCCTAAATGCAAATTGTCATTTCCAAAGGATATAGGCAAGGTAAGACCATGCATCTATAAGCAAATGGGACGATGCGTTTCTCCTTGTGATAGTTCAATCAATCAACAAGATTATTATGTAATAATGCAGTGCGTTTCTGAGGTTTTAAGAGGAAATATTAAAAAGGCAGTTGATACATTAACACAGCAAATGGGGGAGTTTGCAGAGCTTGAAAAATTTGAAGAGGCTGCAATGTGTCGCGATGGTATTATTTCGCTTAAGCAATTAAGGGAAAAGCAAAAGGTTGTTGGCGCCCCTAATGATGAGTATGATATAATAGCTGTATATAGCGATGAGCTTACAACATGTATATCTGTGTTTTATGTGAGAAGCGGCATAATAAGCGATTATGACACATTTCTTTATGGCGCAAATGAGCTTTCTTTTGATAAAGAGTATGAGTATATGACACCATTTATCACAGAATTATATTCAAGACGCGAATATATTCCCAAGGAAATATTACTTTCATTCAATTATGCAAAAGAAGAACAGGAGTTATCAAGCAAGTATATAAGCCAGATTGCAAAAAGAAATATAACCATTCGCGTTCCACAAAAAGGAAATTTGAAAAAAATGTGTGAAATGGTTTATGATAATGCAAAAGAACAGGCAAATCAGTACAAAACCAAAAGCGAGCAAGATGTTAAGGTCTTAGTAAAGTTAGCTGAATTGTTGAATCTTGAAACGGTTCCACAAAGAATAGAAGCATATGATATTTCCAATTTGGGTGACGAGCATATTACCGCTGGTATGGTAGTGGCTGAAAATGGGAAGCTTAAAAAGAGTGACTATAGAGCTTTTAAAATTAAAAACCAAGAAGGAAGAGATGACTATTCTTCGATGAAAGAGGTGCTTTCTCGAAGAATAGCACATTTACAAGACACAGATGTTAGCTTTTCTCAAATGCCAGACCTTGTTCTGCTTGATGGAGGCGCAACACACGTTTCTGTTATTAAGCAACTCTTTAAAGAGTTGAATATAGAAATTCCAGTGTTTGGAATGGTTAAGGATGAACATCATAAAACAAGAACAATAGTTACCGAGAATGAAGAGATTAGCATTGCTAAAGAGCAATCTGTGTTTGTTTTTGCATATAAATTACAAGAAGAGGTGCATAGATACACCGTTTCTAAGATGGATAATGCTAAGAGAAAGACACTAAAAAGGTCATATCTTGAAAACATTGACGGAATTGGGGCAAAAAAAGCGAAAGCTCTAATGGCGTATTTTAAAACCCTTGAAGCAATAAAAAATGCATCAACAGAAGAGCTTATAAAGGTAAATGGTATCAACCAGAAAAATGCTAATAATATATTAGATTTTTTAAAGGATTACAAATAATATGAAAATAATAACTGGAACTGCCAAGGGTATGAACTTGGAAACTTTAGAGGGTGAGGCTACACGTCCAACATCGCAAAGGGTAAAAGAGGCTGTTTTCTCGATGCTTCAATTTGACATCGAGGGAGCGCGCGTTCTTGATTTGTTTGCTGGTAGTGGACAGCTTGGTCTTGAAGCGCTAAGTCGTGGAGCCCAAAAAGCAACCTTCGCTGATCTATCAAGAGATGCGACTGATATAATAATTAGAAATGCTAAAAAATCACGTTTGTTTGACAAGTGCCGAATATCAACTTGTGATTATATACAAATGATAAGAGGGATTGCAGGAAAAGAGCAATATGATATAATATTTATTGATCCACCATATAAGCTTGACTGCATTAGTGATGTGCTAAAAAAATTATATAATGCAAATGCGATAGCACCAAATGCTTTTGTAGTTTGTGAAAGTGGAAAAGAAGATATTTTTGGCGAAGATGAAGAAACAAAATCAAAATTTGAAGTTCAAAAGCAAGCGAAATATTCAATTTCGTATATTACAGTATTAAGAAGAGTTAATTGAGGAGAAATATGAAGGGGATAGTAACGGGTAGCTTTGAGCGATTTACACGTGGACATTTAGAAATAGTAAAATATGCATTAACGAAATATGATACTGTTTATGTTGTTGCATTAAATAATGAAGAAAAAAGTTATATGTTTACACTTGAGCAAAGAAAAAAGATAATAGAGCTTTCTGTTTCTTGTCTTGATAATGTAATAGTTGATGCATATGATGGATTAACCGCCGACTATAT
>JAZOCP010000258.1:0-5965 GCA_045596585.1 Eubacteriales bacterium | reverse complement strand
CGGAGTTCGAATCTCCGCAAGAGCACCACAAAGCCACAGTATTTACTGTGGCTTTTTCATTTTTTTGGCAAATTGTACAAAAATTAAAGAAAATAATGGAAAAACTCAAATTTAAAATTGGTAATAATATATAAATTGTTAAATAATTAATAAAAATGCTTATGCAACTTGACAAAATGCTTAATTTATGTTATATTATTTAATGTAGAAAAATATATCTTTCAATGTTTTTGAAAGAACCATCGAGGAGGACACAATGAAAAAAACTCTTTCATTGGTATTAGTGGTTGTCATGGTTGTATCGGTTTTGTTGATTTGTGGTTGCGCAAAAAAGCCAGCTAACACAAATACAAATACCAATACTAACACTGAAAGCAATCAAGAAACTAATACTAACACAAACACTAACACTAATCAACCAGAACCGGAAAAGCCAGATGTACCAAAAGAAAATCTGCCAAATGATGCAGATGATGATACATCGCTTGATAATGTTGTGGAATTTTAATTTGCAAAGGGGAACGGTATGAAGAGAATTTTAGCTTTAATTTTAGCAGTTTTGGTATTTATTCCTGCACTTACATGCTTCGCTTTTGCAGGTGGCACTCCTGAAATTGAGCCTGTTGCTGAAAAATCTCAACAGGGTACCAATATTGCTTCCGAAGCAACAGTTGAGCATACAGGTAAGGTTACCGGTAAGTATGACCCAGAAAAGCTTATAGATGGTGATAGAACTACTGGTACTAATACAGGTAGAACAGAAAATTATACAATGGCACTTGTTTTTGACAAAGCATATTATTTCACTAATGTTGTATTTTATTTGAACGGTGAAGGAACATTACCTGATGGTTCTTCCGTTGCTGAAAATTACAATATTGGCGAAGTAACTATTAGACTTTATAAAGCAGGTGAAGAGGTTTTATCTCAAACAATAGATACTTCATCTTTACAAGAAATTGTAATTGAAGCAGAGCTTGCAGCTGATAGAGTAGAGATTTATCGTGATCAATCTCATCTTTCAACATCTGCTCGTGGTAAGGATTTCTTACGTGAAATCGAAACATACATGATTGAGAAAGAATTCTGTAACGTAGAAAAATCAAATATCGCTGCAGAAGCTCTTATTTATGCAGATGGTACTAACGAAGGTGATTATTGTGACAGCTGGTGGGCATGGAATCCAAAGGTGCTCGTTGATGGCAATAAAGAACTTGGTACTCACTCACCAAAGGGTTGGAACTATTCAATATTTGTTGATTTTACAAGAGATTATTTGATTTCAGAGCTTATTCTCACTGTAAACGGAAAAGGTACACTTATTGGTAATGCTCAAGAGCTTAAAGAAGTTGTAATGAATGTTTCCCAAATTAGAGTTGTGCTTTTCAATATGGAGGGAGAACAGGTTTATAACTCTGGTGCTATAAGTGTTGACTCAACTGAGGTAAAGGTTGACCCATTTGTTGAGGCATGCAGAGTAAAAATCGAAATTGCAAATGGTAAGGGTGACGGTAGTGAATATCTTTGGGAGATTGAAACCTATGTAGAAGAGGGCTCACACATCTTCGAGGAAACAGATGCTAAAAACCCAACATGTAACCGTCCTGGTTATATTGAGTATTCATGCCATTGTGGTAAGGTTATTAAAAAATCAGTTCCTGCAACAGGCTTCCACGTTTATGACGATGGTGTTGTAACAAGAGAGCCAACAGAAACTGAAAATGGTGTTCTTACAAAGGCATGCTATGCATGTAAGGAAACAAAGAATTATGATATTCCTGCTACTTCACATAAGTGGGACAATGGTGTTACAACAGAGCCAAACTGTGAAACAGAGGGCTCAACAGTGTATACCTGTCAAGGTGGATGTGGCACCGATAATTGCGATGCAACTTATGTAACTGATATAGTTGATGCTTTTGGACACGACTGGGATGATGGAGTAGTAACAAAGAAGGCCTCCGTTACACAATTTGGACAAAAGAAATTCACTTGTATGAGAGATGGTTGTGGAAAGATCGAATACAGAAATACAAGAAAGCTTCAATATACAGATGCAACTACTCAATTCGATTTCGATAGTATTTCAGATTATGAAGTAATATACGAAAAAAATGAAGGAAAAAATCCAGACGAAATTGTAACAAAATATAACGAATCACCTAATGCCATTTATAAACTTCAAGACCCTGAAAACCTTTTAGATGACGATATGATGTCATATTGGCATGGTACTACAGGTACAACATATACAATAAATCTTGATCGTGAATATGTATTCACAAAAGGTACATTATATGCCTCTGGCAACAGTGTTACATTGATGGTTGAATGGATTGACGCTGCTGGAGAGGTAAGTGCAACATACACAACACAGTGGAATACAATTGAAAATGGCGCTGATAAGAGTAACCCTATCTCAGTTGGTATGACAGACCCTATTTCAAGTGGTGCAAAGGCGAAGTCAATTAGAATTACTATAACCGGTGCTAAATGGGAAAATGGTTATGCACTTGCTTTGCATGGACTTGAATTTGTAGTTCACGACTGTAAAGTTGATAAAACTGATGAAATTCGTTCCGGTGCTGACTATAAGGCTCCTACATGTACTGAAGATGGCTATTGCAATGCAAAATGTCCAGTATGCGAAAATCTTGTGAAGGTTACTATTGATAAGACAGAAGGACATACTGTAGGCAATGTAACAACCGATGTTGCTCCAACATGCTCAGATGCTGGATATGGACATGGAACATGCTCTGAGTGCTCTCAAACCGTTAATAATATTCCAATTCCTGCACTTGGTACACACGTTTACGATAAAGAAATTGTATATATGCAAGCTACATGTGGTTCAGCTGGTATTTCACAGTTTGTTTGTGCTGGTTGTGGTAGAGTAGGTTCACAATCTCCAATCCCTGCTACAAATACCCACATATGTGAGTGGACAGAGGAATATGCCCCAACATATACAGATGATGGTAAATTAGTATTCATTTGTACAGGATGTGGATTACCTTCAACTGAAGAGGGTATTTCCGAAAAGTCTATTGATAAGAAAGAGCTTACAAGAGATTTCTTAACATTTGTTGGCTATTCAATTAGAACAACTGATTATGCTGGTATAAGATTAACATACAAGATTGATATGGAAAAGCTCGCTGAAATTGAGTATGAGTGTGATGTGAGAATCATTACATACGTAACAAACGCAGAGGGCGTTACTAAGAGTGTTGAGTCCTATGGTAAGTATAGTGAAGACCGCTATGCAGAAACAGGTGAATTCTCAGTTGTAATTAAGCCATCATCATATTACGACGAATATGAAATCCGTACAGTTGTAAGACTTATGAACTTTAGAGGCGTAGAGTATGTTGACTTTGATCTTGGTGCGCTTTCAACTGATGCAAATGACAAAATTAGCCTTTGCGAGGTAGCAGAGTACGTTCTTGATACAAAAACAGACCTTGGTACAAACGAAAAGAAGTTCTATCAAGAAATCGTTGCTGGCAAATAATAAAAATTAAAAGGCACTCGTTTGAGTGCCTTTTTTAGTTGAAAAAGATGGACAATTTGCTTGTCAACCTAAAATTTCTTCATTATTATATATTATTAATTATATTGTCTTGCTCATTTAAAAACTTAATAGACTCGTTTTGAGCCATTTTGTCACATCTTTCATTATATGGATGACCTGCATGACCCTTTACCCACACATATGTGATATTATGCTTTTCGATTTCATTAAGCAAAATCTCCCACAAATCAGGATTTAACGCATGGGAGCGATCAGCCTTTCTCCAATTGTTTTCGCGCCAGCCCTTTGCCCAACCATTAGTAATTGCATCAATAACGTATTTTGAATCAGAGGTAAGAGTAATCTCACAAGGCTCTTTTAGTGCCTGTAAGGCTCTTATGACAGCTGTTAATTCCATTCTGTTGTTAGTAGTATTTGATTCACCACCACAAATTTCTTTCTCAATGCCCTTGTAAACAAGTATGGCACCCCAACCACCAGGACCTGGGTTGCATCTACAGGAGCCATCGGTATATATATCAATGTGCTTCATATTAATTCACTTTCAATAAGATTTTATAAGTTTATTCTAACATAAATATAATAGTAATTCAAGTAAGAAAAAATATAATTAAAAATTTTCTTAAAAATGTTGACATTAGAGATTTTATATGTTACAATATCGCAGAACGAGTATGTCCAATACTCGCTCCTACTGTCAGAAATCTATTAACTGACGGTCATTATGTCCACAGGAGGTACTAAAATGGAAAAGGTTATGAACTCTTATGAAACTTTGTTCGTAGTTGACGCTTCTATTTCTGAAGAAGAAGTTAAGGCAACTGTTGAGAAGTTCACAGCTCTTATTGCAGAGAATGGTACTATTGATTCTGTTGATGAGTGGGGTAAGCGTAGACTTGCATACCCAATCAACGACAAGAATGATGGTTATTATGTTCTTGTAAACTTTAAGAGTGAAGGCTCATTTACAAGTGAGCTTGAGCGTTTATTCGGTATCAACGAAAACATTCTTCGTTCTATCGTAATCCGCTTAATCGAAGATAAAAAGACAAAGAAAGAAGCTTAATTTAAAAAGGGGGAAAACAAAATGGCAAACTTAAATTTTAACAAGGCAATTTTGGGTGGCAGACTTACAGCCGACCCCGAGCTTAGACAAACTCCACAAGGTGTTTCAGTTGCACAGTTTTCTGTTGCAATCAACCGCAAAGGAAAGGATGCAGGAACTGATTTTATCAACTGCGTTGCATGGAGACAAACAGCAGATTTCATCCACAATTTCTTCAAAAAGGGTAGCTCAATTTGCTTAACTGGTTCGATTCAAGTAAGAAACTGGAATGATCAGCAAGGAAATAAGCGCCAAACAACTGAGGTTATAGTTGACGAGGCATTTTTTGTTGACTCAAAGACAGAAGGAGCTCAAGGCTCATTTGAGGCTCCAAGCTTCCAAACATCACAAGCACCAAAGTTTGAAGAGGTTGCAAGCGATGACGACTTGCCGTTCTAATTAATACGGCGAACAAATTTATAGGAGGAAACTAATATGGATAACAACAATACTGTTGAAAAAGAACAGGTTGTTCAACAGCGTCCTGCTCGTCAGGTTATGCGCAAAAAGAAAAAGGTTTGTGCATTCTGCGCTGATAAGGTAGGTCATATAGATTATAAAGATACAGCTCGTTTGAGAAAGTACGTTACTGAACGTGCAAAGATTCTTCCAAGAAGAATTACTGGCACATGTGCTCACCACCAAGGTGAACTCACAAAGGCTATCAAGCGCGCTCGCTTTATGGCTCTTATGCCTTACATTGACGACTAATATAAAAGCAAGCCGATTTGGCTTGCTTTTTTATTTATATTAAAAAGGAAGAGAAGAGTAAAAAAATAAAGAGTTATGTGGGTTAAACATAACTCTTTTTGTGGCTTACGCCATCTTATTATACATAAGTGTGAACTGGCTCTTTTTGTGTGCAGCGTTATTCTTGTGAAGAATTCCCTTAGCAACAGCTTGGTCAACTTTCTTTACAGCAGCTACATAAGCAACTTGAGCAGCTTCCTTGTCACCAACTTCAACAGCAGCCTTAAACTTCTTTACAGCAGTGTTGAGTTGTGATTTAAGCATCTTATTACGAAGTGTTTTAGCAGCAATTACTTTAACACGCTTCTTCGCAGATTTGATATTAGGCATGATAAATCCTCCTTTAATATTATAATCCGACAGATGCTTATCCGTTGCCTGAGAGGGTGCTTCGAATACGCCTGTTCGTACAGTTACATATGATATCACACTATTTTCAAAAAATCAATACCTTTTTGTAAAAAAATTAAAAATATTTATATTAAAAAGGAAGAGAAGAGTAAAAAAATAAAGAGTTATGTGGGTTAAACATAACTCTTTTTGTGGCTTACGCCATCTTATTATACATAAGT
>JAZOCP010000257.1:0-14684 GCA_045596585.1 Eubacteriales bacterium | reverse complement strand
CAAAGACACCTGACCCAGCAATTGAGCTTTCAGCAGGCGTAGCTAAGACAACAGAGTTTGAAAAGGGCGCTGCTCTTATCGAGCTTAAGGGTGAGGCTGGTACAACATACACTATTGTAATTAAGGATGCAAATGGTGATGCTATCACAACATACGAGGTAGTTGGAGAGGATGTTGTTGAGAACCTTGATGTTCCAACATCTGCCACTGGCTCAACAATAGTTGATATTGCAGAAATTGAAGAGGATATTGCTTCAATCACAATAACAGCTTCAACAAATGCAACAGTAGTTTTCTATATAAATCCTGCAAGCAAATAATTAAATAAAGCTTCGGTGTGTGCTTCGGCACACACCGATTTTTTTGTTAAAAACTCACTCAAAAATTTTAGCGTTGTAAAGCGAAAAAATCCCAAAAGTGGTTGACATCTAAAATAAATAGGCGTATAATATAATATTATATATAATGGAATAGTGTTTTAAAAATGACATTTTCCAAGGAAAAACAAAGGAGGACTGCATAAAATGAACGAGCTTGAAATAGCAAGAAAAGAAATAAATCAAATAGACAAGGAAATGGCACAGCTCTTTGAAAAAAGGATGCAGGCTGCCTCTTATGTTGCTAAATATAAAAAGGAGCATGGCCTTTCAATTCTTGACACCAGTCGCGAAAATGAGATTATAAAGAACAACTTAAGCCTAATTAGTGATGATACAATTAAGGAATATTACGTTGAGTTTTTAAAGAATAATATGAAAATCTCACGTGATTATCAAGCAAGGCTTAATCAAGGTGTGCGCGTTGCTTATTCAGGTGTTGAGGGTGCTTTTGCATATATTGCTGCAAAGAAAATGTACCCAGAAGCACTTTTAGTTCCATACCCAGACTTTGAAAGCGCATATCGTGCAACCGAGAGTGGTGAATGTGATGTTAGTGTTTTGCCAATAGAAAATAGCTATGCTGGTGATGTTTCAACCGTTATGGACCTACTTTTTTCTGGCACACTTTATGTAAACCAAGTACACGACCTTGAAATTAACCATTGCTTAATTGCAAAGGACGGCGCAAGCCTTGAAACTATTAAGACTGTAATGAGCCATCCACAGGCACTTGCACAATGCCAAGGCTACATTCATAAGCATGGCTTTGAGCAAATAAGTATGCAAAACACCGCCCTTGCAGCCAAAAGAGTGAAGGAGGAGGGCGATATAACAGTTGCCGCTATTGCCTCTGACGAAACTGCAAGAATTTTTGGACTTAATATCTTACAAGCAAAGATTAATGAAAGTCGTACAAATACAACTCGCTTCGTTGCATTTTCACGTGCGCAAAGCTTGTTTGAAAACGATGGAAAAAGACGCGCAAATGAGCATTTTATGCTTGTGTTCACAGTAAAAAATGAGGCAGGCTCACTTGCTAAAACAATAGATATAATTGGCGCACATAGATATAATATGAGAAATCTTCGTTCACGTCCTATGAAGGAGCTACTTTGGAGCTATTATTTCTTCGTAGAGGCAGACGGAAACATAAACACCCCAAATGGAAGGGACATGCTAAAGGAGCTTTCTGCTACCTGTGACAACCTAAAGCTTGTTGGCACATACAGAAGCTAAAAACTGTGATGCCACAGAGAAAGGAAAAATATGGTTTTATCGCTTAATTTACAAAAGGATAGCTACGATATAGTGGTTGAAAGCTATGCACTTAACAAGATAGGTGAGTATTTAAGGCTTGACCGTAAGGTGCTAATTTTAACCGATAGTGGTGTGCCAGCTGAATATTCTCAAGCTGTAAAGAACGCATCAAAAGAGAGTTATATATATGTAATTCCCCAAGGTGAAGGCTCAAAATGCTTTGAAAGCTATAAAAATATTCTTTCCTTTATGGCAAAAAACAACTTTACCCGTACTGACTGCTTGGTTTCAGTTGGCGGTGGCGTAGTTGGTGACTTAGGTGGCTTTGTTGCCTCATCATATATGCGTGGCATTGATTTTTATAATGTACCAACAACGCTCCTTTCTCAGCTTGATTCCTCAATTGGTGGAAAGGTTGCAATAGACCTTGATGGCTATAAAAACATAGTTGGCGCATTTTACCAACCTAAAAAGGTAGTAATTGACCCAAAAACTCTAAATACACTCGATGAAAGACAAAAAATGGCTGGTCTTGCCGAGGCAATTAAAATGGCAGCAACAAGCGACAAAGACCTATTTGAGCTTATTGAAAATGCTGAAAGCCTTGATAGTGAGATTGAAAAAATCATTGTAGGTGGCTTAAAGATTAAAAAAGCAGTTGTTGAAGAAGACCCATACGAAAAGGGGCTTCGCCGTATATTAAACTTCGGTCATACCATTGGTCACGCTGTAGAAAGTAACTCTGGACTTGGCACTCTTTTGCATGGTGAGTGCGTTGCAATAGGTATGCTACCTATGTGTAATAAAGAGGTGCGCCCACGTCTTGAGGCGGTACTCAAAAAATACAATTTACCTACAAATATAGACACAGATACCGACATTTTAATTTCCTACATTAAAAATGACAAGAAGGCAAGTGGCAAAAAAATCACAGTTTGCACAGTGCCAAAAATAGGAGAGTTTTCTCTTGTTGAGGTAGAAATTAACGATATGAAAAAATACATAGAGGGAGGCGCGCTTTAATGAAAAATACATTCGGCACATCAGTAGCTGTTACACTTTTTGGTGAAAGCCATGGCGAATATATAGGTGCTGTAATTGATGGCATTTGCCCAGGAATTTCAATAGATAATGAATATATTGAAGCTTGCTTAGAGCGTCGTCGTCCACAGCTTGCGTGCGATACAAAAAGGCGCGAAAAGGACCTTTATAAAATAATTAGTGGTGTGTTTAATGGTAAAACAACAGGTACACCCCTTACAATTATTATTCCAAATGAAGACACAAAAAGTGCTGATTACCAAAACATAAGCCCACGTCCATCTCATGCTGACTACACAGCACGTGTAAAATATCATGGCTATGAGGACTATCGTGGTGGTGGTCACTTCTCGGGTAGAATTACAGCTGCTTTAGTGGTTGTTGGTGCTATTTTAACTAAGGCACTAAATAACCTCGGTATTGAAATTGGCACACATATTCTTGAATGTGCAGGGATAAAGGAAAACGAGTTTGGTCTTTGTCCAGAGCTTGAAGTAAAAGCACTTAATGAAAAGAGCTTTCCAATATTAAACGACCAAATTGCAGAAAAAATGCTTGAGGAAATAGAGAATGCCCGTCTTGATTGCGATAGTGTTGGTGGCATTTTGGAAAGTGCAATTTGTGGTATGCCCGTTGGCGTTGGTGAGCCTTGGTTTGATACTATGGAGGGCGTAATTTCCCATGCGCTTTTCTCCCTTGGCGGAGTTAAGGGAGTCGAGTTTGGTGGTGGCTTTGACCTTGCAAAAATGCGTGGTAGCCAAGCAAACGACCCATTTGAAATCAAGGATGGCAAGGTAGTAACAGCTAAAAATAGTAATGGTGGCATAAATGGTGGCATTACAAATGGTATGCCAATAATAGTTAAAACAGCAGTTAAGCCAACACCATCAATTAGCAAGGCACAAAATAGCGTTGACCTTTCTAAAATGGAAAACACTACTCTTGAAATCAAGGGTAGGCACGACCCAGCAATTGTGCGTCGTATAGCACCTGTAATTAATAGCGTGCTTGCAATAGCTATTTCTGATATGTTAGCACAACGCTACGGTACAGATGTATTTTTAAAAGGCATTAACTAAACGGGAGGGCGCTTCCCAAAGTGGCGCAAAACTTTCAAGGCAAGGTATTTATTATGAAATACGGACTAATTGGTGAACACTTAGGACATAGCTTTTCTAAGGTCATTCACGAAAAAATAGGCGACTACGTGTACGAAATTAAGGAAATTGAGCCAAGCTTGGTTGTTCCATATATGGAAACGCGTGAGTTTATGGGCATAAACGTTACAATTCCTTATAAGGAAACAGTAATCCCAACACTTGACTATATAGACGATAGCGCAAAAAAGATCGGCGCTGTAAATACAGTTGTAAATCGTAGTGGCAAGCTATATGGCTATAATACCGACTATGATGGTATGCTTGCACTAACTAAAAAAATTGGTGCAGATATAAAGGACAAAAAGGTTTTAATTATCGGTACAGGTGGCACATCTAAAACTGCAAGAGCTGTTGTTAGTGACTTAGGTGCTCGTGAAATAATCTTTGTTTCAAACATTGAGGTGACGGGGGCAATTTCCTACGAGGAGCTTTATAAAAGCCATACTGACGTTGATGTAATTTATAACACATCACCTGTTGGTATGTACCCAAGGAATTATTCAAAGCCTATTGATATTAAAAAATTCCCTCAAGTAAATGCAGTTGTAGATGTTGTTTATAACCCACTAAGAACCTCTCTTGTAAGGGAGGCAAATTCTCTTGGCATTCCAGCCGAGGGTGGCTTATATATGCTTTGTGCACAGGCTGTCTTTGCTTATGAGCATTTTACAGGCAAAAAAGGACTAGATGGAATAATAGACGAGATTTATTCCGATATTGTAAAGGAAAAAAGCAATATTGTTTTAGTTGGTATGCCAGCATCTGGCAAAAGCACAGTTGGTAAGGCTTTAGCCGAGTTAACTGGCAAGGAGCTAATAGATACCGACACTGAAATAGTAAAAAAAGAGGGCACAGATATTCCTACTATATTTAAAGATAAGGGTGAAGCTTATTTTAGAGATTTAGAGGCAGAAATTATCGAGGACGTGTCCAAATTAAATGGTAAAATTATTGCAACTGGTGGTGGCGCTATATTGCGCGAGTCAAATGTTGACGCACTTAAGCAAAATGGTAAGGTGTATTTCCTTGACCGCGACCTTGAATTGCTTATGCCAACAGCTGACCGCCCACTTTCAAGCGATAGAGAGTCAATAACTAAACGATATAACGAAAGATACGATATTTATAAAAAAGTATCTGATGCAAGGGTAGATTCAAACGTAGCACCAGAATTGGTTGCAAATTCTATTTTGAAGGATTTTGAAAAATGAAAATTTTAGCTTTAAATGGCCCAAATATCAATATGCTCGGAATTCGTGAGCCTGATATTTATGGCAAAAGCACATATGAGGACCTAAAGTCACTTCTAAAGGAAAAGGCAGACGAGTGTGGCGTGGAGATTGTGTTTTACCAATCAAACCACGAGGGCGCTTTAGTTGATAGAATTCAAGAAGCATATTTTGAAAAAATAGACGGAATTATATTTAACCCAGCAGCCTATACACACACAAGCGTTGCGCTTTTAGATGCATTAAAGGCGACAAAAATCCCATGCGTTGAGGTGCATATCTCCGACCCTGACAGTCGCGATAGCTTTAGAAAAATAAGCTACGTACGTGAGGCGTGCATCAAAACAATTAGTGGTAAGGGCTTTGGTAGCTATACCGAGGCGCTTGAATTTATAGTAAGCTACATTAAAAATAACTAAGGAAATAACAATGAACATAAAAATAAATAAGGGCAGAGCAAGTGGTAAAATAAAAGCACCACCCTCTAAAAGCTATGCACACAGGCTACTTATTTGTGCCGCACTTGCAAATGGAAATAGCAAGATTGACGGTATAATTAATAGCGATGATATGCAGGCAACCCTTAATTGTATTTCAGCCCTTGGGCTAAAATACGAAAAGAAGGGCGAGGAGGTGTGTATCTACGGTGGCAATTTTAATAATTCCCACCGCTCCTATAATTGCCTTGAAAGTGGCAGTACCCTTCGCTTTTTCATTCCTATTGCATTGGCACTTGGCACAAACGCAAAATTTATAGGCACAGAAAGACTAATTACTCGCGGAATTTCCGTTTATGAGGAAATTTTCAAAGAAAAGGGAATTGAAATTAAGAAAACTAATACTGAAATTGAGCTAAGTGGCGCTCTTACAAGCGGAGAATATCGCTTGGCAGGAAATGTAAGCAGTCAGTTTATTAGTGGACTTCTTTTTGCGTTGCCTTTACTAAATGGGGACAGCAAAATTGTAATCACAACTGAGCTTGAAAGCAAAAACTATGTTGATATTACAATAGACGCACTTAAAAAATTTGGTGTTTTAGTCACCTGTGAAAAAAATGTAATATACATAAAGGGCAACCAAAAATATTTGCCTCAAATAATAAGCGTTGAGGGGGACGCCTCAAACTCTGCATTTTTAGATGTATTTAACTTTTTAGGCGGAGACGTGTCCGTTTTAGGACTAAATTGTGATACAATTCAACCCGACTATATATACAAAAAATACTTTGAAGAATTAAATAATGGGACCCCAACACTTTCCCTTGCAAATTGCCCAGATTTAGGGCCTGTTTGCTTTGCTTTAGCAAGCCTTAAAAATGGTGCGCGCTTTACTGATACTAAGCGTTTAGCTATAAAGGAAAGTAACCGTGCTGAAGCAATGGCAAGTGAGCTTGAAAAGCTCGGTGGTATGGTTAGGGTCTATGAAAATGAAGTTATAGTGCATAAAATTGAAAACATCAAGGAAAATATGGAGCTTTATTGTCACAACGACCACCGTATTGCAATGGCACTTAGCTTAGTGCTTTCAACCTGTGGTGGCACACTCTTAGAGTGTGAGTGCGTAAAAAAGAGCTACCCACATTTCTTTGAGGACATAAGCGCGCTTGGAATTTTATGCAAGGAGGCATGAAATGAAAATAATTAAGGATGTAAAATTCCTAATTGTTGGTCTTGGCTTAATTGGTGGTAGCTACGCACAGGCATTAACCGACCTTGGCTACGAGGTTGGCGCTATTACAAGAAGCCAAAAATCAATAGATTACGCAATGGAAAAGGGCTTAATCGCAAATGGCACAATAGATGTAACAAAGGAATATGTTAGTCGCTTTGACGTTATTGTTTTCGCCCTTTACCCAAATGTTTTAGTAGATTGGATTGAAAAATATCAAGGCTATATAAAGGACGGCGCTGTTTTAACCGACGTTACTGGTGTAAAAACCCCTATTGTTTATAAAATACAAGATATGCTTCGTCCAGAAATTGAATTCGTTGGCGCACACCCTATGGCTGGTAAAGAGGTATATGGTGTTGAAAATGCTGACAAAACAATTTTCAGAAACGCAAACTATATAGTTACACCAACCGAAAAAAACACCCCCGAGGGAATTAACTGTTGTCGCGAGCTTGGTAAAATTCTCGGCTTTAAAACAGTATGTGAATTAAGCCCTGAAAAGCATGACGAAATGATAGGATTTCTCTCTCAGCTAACCCACTGTATTGCAGTTTCACTAATGACCTGTAAGGAATCACGCGACCTTGTTAACTACACAGGTGACTCCTTTAGAGACTTAACAAGAATTGCAAAAATCAATGAAACAATGTGGACAGAGCTCTTTTTATTAAATAAGGACGAGCTACTTTCCCAAATGGACCTCTTTTCAGAAAAATTTAATGAGCTAAAAACAGCAATAAAAGAGGAAGACACTGAAAAGATGAAGGAAATAATGAGAACCTCGACAACTCGCCGAGAATATTTCGATAAAAAATAATACCAAAATGGCAAACAATAAAGAAAGGCAAAACCCATGAACATGAATTTCAAAAGAAAGCTCCCAATTCCACAGGAAATTAAGGAGATGTACCCAATTACCACTGAAATGCAAGCAATAAAGGAGAAAAACGATAAGGAAATTGCAAAAGCATTTACAGGTGAGAGTGATAAATTTGTATTAGTTATCGGTCCATGCTCTGCAGACCGTGAGGACTCAGTGCTTGACTATATTTCAAGACTAAGAAAGGTGCAAGAAAAGGTAGAGGACAAGGTAATTATCATTCCTCGTATCTACACAAACAAGCCAAGAACAACAGGTGATGGCTATAAGGGTATGCTTCACCAGCCAAACCCACAACAAGAGCCTGATATGTTAAATGGTCTTATCGCAATTCGTAAGCTACACATTAAGGCAATTGAAGAAACAGGCTTTACCTGTGCTGACGAAATGCTTTACCCATACAACTACAGATATCTAAATGACCTTCTTTCCTATGTTGCTATCGGTGCGCGCTCAGTTGAAAACCAAGAGCACCGTCTAACAGCCAGCGGTCTTGATATTCCAGTTGGTATGAAAAACCCAACAAGTGGTGATATCTCAGTTATGATGAACTCAATTACAGCAGGTCAACACAAGCACACATTTATCTATCGTGGTTGGGAGGTTTCAACAGAGGGCAACCCACTAACTCACGCTATTTTAAGAGGCTATGTAAATAAGCATGGTCAGTCACTTCCTAACTACCACTACGAGGACCTTGCTCACTTGGCTGAAACATACCAAAAGACAAACCTTGTTAACCCAGGAGTTATAGTTGATACAAACCACGCAAACTCAGGCAAGAAATATCTTGAGCAAATAAGAATAGCAAAGGAAATTCTACACTCTACACGTCACAACGAGGACGTAAAGAAGCTTGTTAAGGGCTTAATGATAGAGTCCTACATTGAGGATGGCGCACAAAAGCCAGATGGCTGTACCTACGGACAGTCAATTACTGACCCATGTCTTGGCTGGGAAAAAACCGAAAGACTTATTCTCGATATTGCAGACCTTCGCTAAAATCAAAAGCACCCACACGGGTGCTTTTTTGTTGACAAAAAACAATATATGTGATAAAATGGGAATATCATTTTGAAGGAGAGAAATTATGGTAAAAAGAATAACCTCAATTTTACTTGCATTGTTAATTCTTTTGAGTGCAGTATTAGTATTATGCATGAGTATTGGTAGCGTGTCAAAGGCAATTATTAATATTATAATAATGATACGCGATTCGCAAAGATATAGTTTCTATAATCTTTTGTACTTTCACAATTTCTACTGTCATAATTATGAAGACTATTTAATAACTGGGTATGGTAATTATTTTTTAGTAAATAGCAACGTTGTACATGGAAATGCTACTGTAATCAATCCTTATATATGTATTATTCTTAACTTTTTAAAGGATATAGCATCTCTTTTGAACAAATTTATTGTTGCAGGATTGCTTTTTGCTCTTTCAATAAGGTTATTTGCTTGCGGAAAAGGCAAGGTAAGTAAAATAACAAAAAACGTGTCTGCATGTATTGGTGCCTTGTTCTTTTTAGGCTTTGCGTGTACAAATCTTGTAATGGGATTTGTAAGGAGCTGTGTATGGATTAGAACTCTAATTTCTTTCATTATAGCAACCTTTGAATTGAAAGATATAAGATGGTTTTTTGAAATAATATTTGTTTCATCAAAATTCAATGTATATGGAATTATTTTCTATGTGGTTGCACTTGTTGCATTTGTCGCCACAATATTTCTTATTGCTTCAATGTTTAACAAAAAAGAAAAATTAAAAGCTAAATCAAAGGCTCAGACAGTACTCAAAGTAAAAGCTGAACCCAAAAAAGAGCCAAAGGTAGAGGAAAAAAACGAGGTTAACCCTGAGGGAGTAATCATAGTTAAGTTTAAGTAAAAATAATAAGAAAAAGCGCAATAAAAAGCACCCCACAAGGGTGCTTTTTTGTTGACAAAAAACAATATATGTGATAAAATGGGAATATCATTTTTAAGGAGAGAAATTATGGTAAAAAGAATTGTTTCATCGGCTTTAGCATTAGTTTTATTAGCTACATCATTAGTTTTCTTAGGGGTTGCAATAATAAATATAATTGAGCCAATTATTGAGATATTAGCGGTTCTAATAGAAAACAAATTTTCATATTTCTGGCAACATGTATATCAGTACTTATATATAAATGGATATTATATTAGGCTAATAAATCCTATGAAGCTTGGTGTACCTGCAAAGTTAATTATTTCTGGTTTACTCTTTGCGTTTGCAATATTTGTAGTTTCATATAAGGACAGTAAGGTGTGGAGCATAATAAGAAAGGTTTCTGGCATTGCAACATCTGTATTTTTACTTTTGTTTGCGTTATCAAGAGTTCTTTTCTTTCTCAGCAGATCGTTGACTTGGTTGCTAATCTTTGTAAGGTTGTTTGCCAATTTCAAATACTTTTTTGTGGATTTTTATGATAGCTTAACAATTAAAGTTTTTGGCAGCTTAAGCTTTGCAATTTTCCTATCACTTGTTGTAGCAGTAATTTGTGTAGTGTTGGCTGTTTACGTTCTTGTTTGTTCTTTTAAAAAGAAACAGGTAAGTGTTGACAAATCAAAGACTGAAACAAAGAAAAAACTAAAGACAGAGGAAAAAGCAGAAGAAAAAACCGAGGCTAAGACAGAAACAAAAGTCGAGCTTGACCCAAATGGAGCAATTATAGTTAAGTTTAATTAAAAAAATGATAATAAAAATCATAATAAAAAGCACCCCACAAGGGTGCTTTTTTGTTGACAAAAAACGACATATATGGTAGAATATGAATATCATTTTAAAAAGAGGTTTGAAGGATATGATAATGGACGAAGGAAGAAAAAGCTTTGCAATTGTTGTCGCAGTATTTCTTATAATATTGTCAGTGTTGGCATTAGCTTTAGGCATTGCACACGTCGTTCGTGCTGGCGAAAACGTTTATAATTTTCTTTTTAATTCTCATTTTAAAATAAAGGAATATCATAAGGTCTATGACGAGTGTGACTCACACGGGCTTGAAACCGAGGAGGCACAGCACCACGAAACGGTGTGGGCAAATTTAAAGGGTGATATGGTTTTAAAAAATCATTTCTTTTGCTTTACTGCAAAAATGGTAAGAGGCTTAGCTATGATTTGCCTTAAATTTACAGTTTCTGCTGTTTTATTCTGGGCAGCAATTGCAAATGTAAACGCAAAAAATAAAATTGCAGACGGTGGAAGATATTCCTTGATTTTACTTGCTTTAGATTTTCTCGTTTTATTTGCTGTTAGGTGGTTTGTATGGCTAAGGGTTGTAATTTCGGCTATAAAATACACAGCTAACTGGGGCTCATTTTGGAATTTTGCAAAAATGGTTTTATATTCCTTAAGAGTAAATTTATACCCTATCGCGCTTTTAATTGCTGCAATTGCATGCGTTGCTTTGCTTGTAGTGTTTTTTGAGCTTGAGGACAAAATTGAATATGAAAAAAATCAAGAAAAGGACATTTATAAAAAGCTAAAAAAGCTTGATGCATATGAAAACGACCGAAAAGAGGAAATTTTAGAAATGGAGAGAGAAGAGGTTTCAATGGCGGAAATCTCAATTGAACAGCCAACCGTTCCATTTATTGAATATTAAAAAAGAGCGACCACGTGTCGCTCTTTTCTTGCGCGCACACCCTATGCGCTAATTAAAATTAGTTACTTAAATAAAGGATAGATTATTGATTTTAGATTACTTATATGATATACTTATCATATATGCTTATTTGTGAGGTATAAAATGGAAAAAATTATCACCTACGAAAACATAAGAAGCTTTGCGTACGTAAATGACCAAATCGTAAAAAAGCCCATCTTGGGCATCGCCATTGACTTTTTTGGTCTTGGTGGACAAAATATGTTTTGGGACGAAACTAAGACAGGCAAGCTACTTGGCAAGCAAGGTATTTTATTTGTTGTGCCATACAATAACCCATGGGCATGGATGAATAGACAGGCTGTAAATTATACTGATGAAATCTTAGACGTCCTGTTTTCATACTATAACCTTGATGAAAAAATACCCATTGTATCAACCGGTGGTAGTATGGGAGGGCAAAGTGCCTTGGTTTATACAAGATACGCAAAAAGGACACCTGTTATGTGTGTTGCTAACTGCCCAGTTTGTGACCTTCCTTATCACTTTACCGAAAGAGTGGATTTACCAAGAACTCTATATAGCGCGTTTTATAACGAAAATACTGATTTAGAAAGCGCCCTAAAAAGCGCATCTCCCTTGCACCTTGCAAGTACAATGCCAAACATTGAGTACCACCTATTTCACTGCACAAACGACTCAGCTGTGAATATTGATAAGCACTCAAAAAGGTTTGTTTTGGAAATGGAAAAAGAGGGCAAAAGCATCACCCTTGATATAGTTCCCGATAGGGAGCACTGTGATTTGACCCAAGAGGCAAATGAAAAGTACTATAAGTATATAATAAACGCAATTGTAAAATAAAAAATGCGCCCCTGTGTCTAATTTTGGGGCAAAAGGAGAAAAAATGAAACAGGTATTTAACCCATATACACCTATCAATGAATATATTCCAGATGGTGAGCCACACGTTTTTGGCGACAGAGTTTATGTTTATGGCTCTCACGACAAGGAGGGTGGAGAATTTTTCTGTATGCTTGACTATGTTACATATTCAGCACCAGTTGATGACCTAAAGAGCTGGAGATATGAGGGCGTAATTTATAAGGCGTGTCAAGACCCACTATACCCTAAATTTAGATATATGTATGCACCGGACGTTGTAAAGGGAAATGACGGAAAATATTATCTATATTATTCTCTTGCTGACACTCACGCGTGTAGCGATATAATGAGCGTGGCAGTTGCAGATAGCCCAGTGGGACCATTTGAATATCTTGGTGTCGTTAAAAACCCAGATGGCACTCCACTTCAAGACTACCTAATCTTTGACCCAGGTCTAATTAATGACGAGGGACATATTTATCTTTACTATGGCGTATGGTATGACTGGGATGAGCGCCCTGATTATACAAGTGAGCAAAGCATGAAAAAGCAAATGGAAATGTATCGCAAGACAAGAGAGGAAATTGAAAATACTCCAGGTGGCGTTCAAGGTCCAGTTTGTGTTGAGCTTGAAGACGATATGATGACCATTAAGCACAAGCCAAGACGTATTTTCCCAGCTGTTTACACAGATACCCCGTTTGGCAAGCACCAATTTTTCGAGGCAAGCTCAATACGTAAAATCGGCAAAAAATACTACTTTATTTATTCTGCATTTACAAACCAAGAGCTTGCATACGCAACAAGTGACTACCCAGACAGAGATTTTGAGTTTGGTGGAGTTATAGTTCAAAACGGAGACGTTTACTATAAGGGTAGGCTACCAAAGGATCGCTTAGCCCGTACAGGCAACACCCACGGTAGTATTGAAAATATTAATGGCGAGTGGTATGTTTTCTATCACCGTCAGACAAGAAGGGATGAGTTTTCTCGTCAAGCCTGTGCTGAAAAAATTGAGATTTTGCCAAATGGCTTTATTCCACAGGTAGAAATGACCTCATGTGGCTTAAATGGTGGTCCACTTGTAACCAAGGGAGAATATTCTGCATATATTTCCTGTAACCTAACAGATGGCAATTTACCACACGGAAAATTTGATTATGAGTGCCCACACTTAACAAGTAAAGGAAATGACTACTTTGCAACTGATTTCCACAAGGGCACAACAATGGGCTTTAAGTATTTTGACTTCAAGGATGTAAATAAAATCGGTATTAATTACAGAAGTGGCGCACGTACCCCAAATGGTAAGGTTTATATTAAGGTTGAGTGGGATGGCGCACCTATCGGCGAAATAGATATAAGCGACAAGAGCGCTTGGACGAAAATTGCCACACCTGTGTCTAAAATTGAGGGTACATACCCACTATATTTCACCTACGAGGGCGAGGGCACAATTGAAATTAAGGACATATATTTTGAATAATTAACCAAAAGAGCCACAATTTGTGGCTCTTTCATTATAAATATAAATAATATAGCGCATATTTATTTTAAAAGGTTGTTTTTTTTGCTTTAGTATGCTAAACTAAAGGTAGCTTTTATTTTGGAGGATTAGATAATGCACAAATGGTCAAGCATGTCAAGGACACACTTGATTAAGCTTATATATAGAGGGGCTCTATTCCTTTCCGCACTTGTTTACTTTATAGTTATGCTTGCGATGGGTAAGGCAAGCTATGGTAGTGGCTCTATATTATTTGTAAGCTTTGGTGATGGTGTGCCTGTATTTTTAATTATTATGGCATTGGTTTTTGTGCCAGAAATGATAATGCGCTTTTTCCCAAATGGTCACGAGGCTATGGGCAACCAAAAGCTCTTTAAAACAAATTATATACAAAGCCAAGCGTCGAATAAGCCACTTAAACAGCACTGGGCAAGGACACTTTTGGTTTTTGGTGCGTGGGTAATTTTAAATGGTATAATCGGCACATTAAATATTTTCGGTATTATCTCTGATGATGTAATGGTGCTTATCTCCCTTGCATATTCAGTTTGCGATTTGATTTGTATTATGTTCTTCTGCCCATTTCAAGCTTGGATGATGAAGAATAAATGCTGTCAAACCTGTCGCATCTATAACTGGGACTACCCAATGATGTTTACACCATTTTTGTTCCTTATCTTAAAGCCAGGTCCAGTTATACATTATATTCTTTTGGCACTCGCCCTTGCGGTTTTACTTCTTTGGGAAATTACATATAGGCGCCACCCAGAGCGCTTTTCTGAGCTTACAAATGAGCGTTTGCTTTGCAAAAACTGTAACGAAAAGCTTTGTAAGCATAATAGGTTTTACCCCAATAAATCAGCACTTAAAAAGCTTGCTGATGTAAAAAAAGCAGAAAATGAAAAAATAGGTAGATACTAAATTTAAGAGGTACTTTATGAAAAAAGCTTTTAAAATGGCGTTGAAAATATCTTTGATACTTTTTTGTCGCTAATTCTCATAACAGCTTCACTATACACAATTACCTCACTTACAAAGCCAATAATTA
>JAZOCP010000256.1:0-3985 GCA_045596585.1 Eubacteriales bacterium | reverse complement strand
CTTACTGTAATTGCAAATAAGCAAACAAGTAAAGCCACTAAGGAAAGTGCTAAAAATAGTTTCTTTTTCATAATTTTCTCCTTGTATGAAAATATTTACGCTATAATATTAACACACGTGTGGAAAACTGTCAAGTTGAACAAAAAAAAAAAAAATGCGCAGAAGTTGTGAAATATGCACAAAAAGTAGTTTGTTTCCAAGGCGAATAGTCGGTTTTATAATTAAAATTTCGGGCAAAACTGCCAAAAGAATTTCTTTTGTTAATTTTTTGTGAATTTTGCTATTTTGTGATGTGTATAAAGAGGAAACGCACGAGCATTTCTCGTTCCCGCAGGTGAGATTCTATCGCTTCGCTCCAGAATGACATTGAATGTTGTTGTCGATACATACAGGGCAATGTGTCCCTTCCAAGCCTTTTAAAATAAAAAAACGCACACTGGGTGCGCTTTTTTTGCATTTTAATAGCCAAGAGCATGGTTTACCATCATTTTTATTCTTGGGTGAATTTGCTCGTGGTGAGGGTTTAGCATATGCTGTGTATAAACAATGCCAATTTCTCTTGTTGGGTCGATTGAGCAAAGGGAGCCTGCGGCACCGTCCCAGCCAAATTCTCCTATGGAGCAGTTGTTTCCACCCCAGCCCTCGTAGATTTTTGTACGTACGCCAAGACCATAGCCATATTCAGCATTATTGCGCCATGTAGAAAACTGTGCCATACGCTTTTCATCAAGCATATTTGTACTCATTAGCTTAACTGTTGATGGGGCTAAGATACGTGCTCCATTTGGTGCCTTACCTGAGCAAGACATTGCTTGAACAAACTTTCCATAGTCGTCAATTGTGGTGATAAGACCTGCACCACCAGAGTCATACTCGCTACCGAAAACGTAGCCATTATGCTTTCCACGAACAAGCGCCTCGCCCTTTTCATAGTCAAAGGTGTATTGCTGTGCCATTTGTGCTTTAATTTCATCAGTTACTCTAAAGGTTGCCTTTGTCATACCGAGTGGCTCAAAAATCTCTTTTTTCATATATTCAGAGAATTTAACGCCAGTTGCAACCTCTACAACGCCAGCTAAAACGTCGTGACCTAAGCTATACGCCCAACGCTCTCTTGGTTGGTACTCGAGTGGCATTTTAGCAATAGCCTTCATAATTTCACGGGTGGGGGCAACGTCGTGCGTTTCTTCAACCACTTTTCTAATTTCGGGGTTAGACGTGTCGTAATTTAGCCCTGCGCTCATTGTAAAAAGGTCTTGAATTACCATTTCGTTTTTTTGAGGAACTAAGTTGAATGAGCAGTCAGGATTATATACCTTTACAGGTGTATTTTTAAATTCTGGTAGGTACCACCAAACAGGCTCAGCCAAGATAAAAGCACCCTTTTCCCACGCGTGAAGTGCTGTTGCACAGGTGAGTGGCTTTGTTGCTGAGTACATAAAATAATACTCGTCACCTGTCATTTTTATGCCCTGTTCACGGTCTGCGTAGCCAAAGGAATATCTAAAAACCTCGTTGCCATGGTGATATACACGTATGCTACCACCGGGAGTCTTCTCCTTTTCAGGAATTGTATCAAGATAGTTTTTAAGGTCAGAAAAGCTATACATAATTTACCTCTTTTGGTTATTCTTTAAGAATATAATACCACTTTAGTGTTACCTTTTCAAGACCTTGGGAATAAAATGTATTATGAAATTATCTACTTTATTTTTTAATTTAAACAACACAAGCTACATTCACACAAAAAGTGGGCTTGACTATGCAGTAAGAGGCAGTGGCACTACTCTTTACATATATTTTCAGCACTCAAATGGAGAGCTTGACTGGAAAAACAACCTTGATTTTCCTGCAAAGCCATATAAGGAGATGAAATGCAAGGAGGGAAAATTCAGCCACACTTGGTACGCGCACCGAGGATTCTTGCGAATGTGGAAGGAGGCAGAAACGTACCTTTCTAAGTATATTTTAGACACAAGGTACCAAAAAATTATAGTTTCCGGCTATTCTCACGGAGCGGCGCTTGCCCTATTATGTCACGAATATATTTGGTATAATCGCCCTGATTTGCGCCATAGCTTAGAGGGCTATGGCTTTGGGTGTCCACGTGTAATTTGGGGTATAAAAAGCAAGTGCCATAAAGAAAGGTGGGCACGTTTTTATGTTGTAAAAAACATTGACGACTTAATTACGCATTTGCCACCATTTATTTTCGGCTATTTTCACGTTGGAAATATGCTTAAAATTGGGGCGCGTGGGCGCTATTCAATGATAAGGGCACATTTTCCCGATAGCTACATGACCGAGCTACTAAATAAAGACTTATAGTATGTTTTATATTGACATAATTACCATTCTATGTTAAGATTGAAATATCATTTTGAAAGAGGGATGTTATATTATGAGAATGAAAAAGGCCGCTTCAATATTTAAAATATTGTTTTTTGTATCACTTGGTCTTCGCGCAGGATTTTATGTTTGTATGGCTTTAGCTTTTTTAACCGTTATAATCGTACCTTTAAGCTTAGTCTTTATACTTGCGGGTTGGCTTCTTCTTATTCTTTCTTTTATTGGCATTTGGAATTTCTTACCATTATGGATTGTCTTCCACAATGTAAGTAAGGCGCTTTTGAAAAAAGAGTCAGCAAAGCATAGCCCTAAGACAGGAAAAAAGCCTGTAAAGGTGGAAAGTAAGAAAAAAATCAAGAACAAGTCTTCTAATACTGAGGCAAAAAAGGTTGAAAAGACCGCAAAACAAAGAGCCGAGGAGGCGCAAACAAATCAAACGGTAGAGGCTGACGAGATATCTAATACACAAGAGAGCGACACTTCAGCCGAGGCAATGTCCGATACAGACGAGGACTTGTTAGAAAATAGTGAAGTAACCGACACACAAGAGGCTGACGCTTCAGCCGAGGTAATGTCCGGTACAGACGAGGACAATCAAGAGTTAGAGCCAAGCCCTTCGCTTGGAGATAGCACCCATATTTGCCTTGATAGCTTTACTGTTTTTGAAGAAGAAATACATTATAATAAGGAAAAGCACGAATCAATATTTGCACGTTCAGAGGGATTTGTTGGTTCTGCTCCACGCAATTTTATTGATAATAATATGCCCGTTTGTCCTTACTGTCAAACAAACGAGCCTGTGTGGCACTTTATGGAAATCCGTTTAATGGAATGGCGTGGCACTATTGTACTAAATAGGTGCTCAAAGTGTAATGGCATAATTACAGTTAGCCTACCAGATATAAGAACATTTAATTTCTTCAACCCTGCGGACAAGGTAATTGCATCTAACCTACTTGCAAAGAAAACAGCTGGCAAGGAGGCTAAGGTTCCTTACCTTACATTCGAGGACGTTGGTAACTCTGGTATTGACCCTTCAATTGTAGGAAAAGAAATTAGACTACAAGACATGCAAGCGGTTTCACGTAGATAACAAAAAAGCTCCGCAAAATGCGGAGCTTTCTTTTTATTTGTTTGTAATCATTTTTCTTCAACGGTCACATTGCAAGATACTGCACCCTTGTCCTTTGTGGTTTTTCCGACTATTGTTATTCTTTGATTATGGTGGTACTCACTTGCTTCGTCATATACCTCAACGCAATCTACAACCACCCCGTCCTTATCAAGAAATTCAAACGTTGTCTTAAGTGTTACGTTTTTTACACCCCAAGCAATCAAACTATCACCAGGTTCTGGCTTGTAAATTTCACCGTCAATGTCACAGCGCACAGTTGCTGTGCAAATGGTGTTTGCCAAGTCTTCACTCATTTCAGTGCTTTCTACCTCAAATTTTATTTCTATTTTTCCGCTGGGACTTGCACTTGCCAAGCACTCCTCACACAGCACTGTATCTTCGGGTATTTCTTTACCACACGAAAAACATTTATCCTTTTCAACACCTTCATTTTTGTTGCCACAGGCAACGAGAGTGAATGATGATAATAAAGTAACTACTAATAAAATTAAACTGATTTTC
>JAZOCP010000255.1:0-3845 GCA_045596585.1 Eubacteriales bacterium | reverse complement strand
GCCTCAATATGAAGGAGAGCATCTATAATCTTTTCATTAATTTTTGGTTCGTTAAACATAATATACCTCATAATAAATCTAAATTAAATCCTTGCCTCCTTTGTAAAGGCACCCGTAGGGCGTGCGTTAGAAGAGGTGTCGCACTTGTGCGACGGAGGGATTATTAAAACCTAACAGTTACGCTTTCTCCAACACGAATAAATATCTTTTTAAAGTCAAGTAGCTCTGGATGTGGCTCGTATTTAAACTTCAAAACAGAGTAGTCTGTGTCCATACCACCCTTGTTTGTAACTACAACCTCGTTTTCATTTAGCCAATTTTCCTCAATATCTCCATAGGTTAGACCATAGCCGAACTTGTAAAGAGGCTCACCACTAAAGAATTTATATGTGCGGTTTTCCATGCTATAATCACGGAAATCGGGTAGGTCGTCATCACTTTTGTAGAAGGTAACAGGCAAGCGTCCACTTGGGGAGACCTTGCCAAATAAAACGTTAGCAAGCGCATGACCACACTCAGCACCACCATAGAAGCACTGTAAAACAGCATCACAGTCCTTGTCTTGCTCTACAAGGGAAACACAGCTGCCACTAATGTTTACAAAAATTGTAGGCTTACCAAGCTTCATAACCTCGTTATAAAGTATCTTTTGCGAATCAGGCAATTCAATGCTTTTTTTGTCGCCAGCAATATCACCGTTGTAGGCATCGCCTTCCTCACCCTCAATGCCTGGGTTAAGCCCCATACACATTACAACAAGGTCAGCCTTTGATGCCGCAATTATACCCTCCCTAAATGGGTTTCCACTCCACATAGTAGAGCCAACATCAGTTGGGTGACAGCCTGCTGCGTAAATCACCTTTCCGTCAAACGCATCTTGAATTCCACGAAGTGGAGAGGTGTATTTTGATGGGTTGCCGTTATAGTTACCGATAAGTGTGCTGTATCTGTCACTGTTAGGTCCGACAACAGCAATTGTCTTATATTTTGACCTGTCAAGAGGCAAAATACCATTATTCTTTAAAAGAACAATGCTTTCCTCTGCCATTTTTAGATTTAATTTCTTATGCTCGTCACACTCGACAACGTCAAATGGAATATTGTCATACTCACAGTCGTCATCAAACATACCAAGGCGGAAGCGTGCCTCAAATAGCTTAGTTACAGCCTCGGTAATTGTTTCCTCGGTGATTAAATCCATCTCGTAAGCCTCGTAAAGAGAGAAGTACGCATCCCCACAGTTTAAATGGCAGCCATTATTAAGCGCCAAAGCAACACTTTCCGGCTCAGTGCTTGTTACCTTATGACCAGTATGGAAATCACGAATAGCACCACAGTCAGAAACCACGTATCCCTTAAAACCAAATTCACCAAACAAAATATCGCCAAGCAAGGTTTTTGAGCCACAGCAAACCTCGCCATTTACACGGTTGTAAGCGCCCATAACTGCAGATGGGTCAGCGTGGTCAATGCAATATTTAAAAGCACTTAGATATGTTTCATATAAATCCTTTTTTGAAGCCTTGGCATCAAAGCCATGGCGTTCATATTCAGGGCCACTGTGCACAGCATAATGCTTAATTGTTGCATCAAGCTTTCTGTACTTGCCCTCACCTTGAAGACCTTTAATAAAGGCAGTACCCATTTTACCAGTTAAGAGAGGGTCCTCACCATATGTTTCGTGACCACGTCCCCAGCGTGGGTCTCTAAATATGTTAATGTTAGGGGACCAATAGGTAAGACCTTGATATTGCTCAGTTGAGCCAAATTTTTTATATTCATTATACTTTGCACGCGCCTCATCAGAAATGGCAGTTGCCACCTTGAACATAAGTCCCTCATTAAAGCTTGCAGCCATACCAATGGCTTGTGGAAAAACAGTAGCCGAGCCTTGACGGGCAACCCCGTGAAGACACTCGTTCCACCAGTTGTATGCAGGCACACCCAAGCGCTCAATAGCTGGTGCATCATAGCGCATTTGCGCCATTTTCTCCTCAATTGTCATTTTTGAAACAAGCTCTTTAGCTCTTTCCCTAAAAGTCATAGACCCTCCTAAATTTATAAATAAATTTAACTATTTTCATTGTAGCATATATTCACTATCATTTCAAGATTAAAGTGTTGATTTTTAAGGGTGAATGTGATATTATAAAGGCAAGGAATTTTTATCTATTTTGGAGGCTGTATGAGAAGCTTTATTTTAGGCACCGACTGGGGCGCCGACTGTGATGACTGTGTTGCCCTTAGAGTCCTTTCAAGGTTTGTAAAAAAGGGTGAAATTAATCTGCTTGGCATAGGCATTAACTGCGTTAAGGAGCACGCATATGCATCGATGAAAGCGTTTTTAGAGCTTGAGGGAATAGATGTGCCTGTTGGCATCGACCCACGTAGCCACGAGACTGAGGGCTGGACATGGACTGAAAACTATCAGCCACGTCTTGCCAAATTAAAGCCAGAGCTTTCAAATAAGAATGCTGAAAGTGCAGTAAGGGTATATCGCCGTGCAATTGCCGAGGCACAGGGTAAGGTAGAAATAATAGAAATTGGCTTTTTACAGGTGCTTGGTGACTTCTTAAAGAGTCAAGGTGATGATATTTCCCCAAAAACAGGCTATGAATTGTGCTGTGAAAAGGTAGAAAGAATTTGGTCAATGGCTGGCAGATGGGACGTTGACGGAGGCCGTGAATTTAATATCGCGTGGACACCTCTTACCCGTGAGGCAGCAAGCTATATTTTTGATAATTGTCCTGTGCCAATTACCTTGCTTGGCTGGGAGGTAGGAGATAGTGTAATTACAGGAGATAACCTATCAAAGGACGACTATTTATGGCAGGCAATGGCAGACCATGGCTTTAAAGAGGGGCGCTCCTCTTGGGACCCTATGCTTGTTTTGTTAGCTATAATAGGAGATGAAAAAAAGGCAGGCTATACTACCGTTTTAGGCAAGGCATCTCTTGAAGAAAAAACAGGCAAAAACCACTTTACAAAAGACCCAAATGGCCCACATAAATATGTAGTTAAAATGTATGAGGATGGCTACTACAAAAATATGATAAACGAGATTATAAAGTGAAATAAAAGGGACACTAAAAGGCAAAAAGCTGTGCCCGAAAACGCAAAAATGCAACACGTCCCCCATGAAAATCAAAAATAAAAGCACCCACACGGGTGCTTTTTTTCTCAGAGGAAAAATAAAAAATCAAGGCTGTGCAAAAGAAATAAAAAGAGAAGAGACAAATATTAAGACAAAAATCTAAAATTTTTTCAAAAAACTATTGCAAAATAAAAAAACCTATGTTATAATACATAAGCATTTGACAAATGGCCCGTTGGTCAAGCGGCTAAGACACGGCCCTCTCAAGGCTGAAACATGGGTTCGATTCCCGTACGGGTCACCAAAAACAAAAAAGACACCATTTCGGTGTCTTTTTTTGTTTTTCTTTTGGTGACGTCGTACGCTCATCGACCCATCTTCAAAATGCAATCGCACATATTGATACAATTTCAAAAAACAATCTGTTTGGTTATATGCACACAACATGGCATACAATCTCAAATGATTTACCAAATATAATTTCTATCGCGGGCAAGCTTGGCGCTTCGCTTCCTGTTTGGAAAAACGAGAGCAATGATCAAATGATTTTATCGGTATTATATAGAGCTGTCAACATTGAGGGCGGTGACTACCACTTAGCTGGCTGGGCTAAAAACCAGCTTCCTTAATTTAATAAAAAAAGACAGGCAAGTGCCTGTCTTTTTATTTATGCTTGAGTTACAAAGTCGTTATACTTAATAAATGCGTATTTTTCGCCCTCGGCAGGGTCACTTGCTTGTAGGTATGAATA
>JAZOCP010000254.1:0-3240 GCA_045596585.1 Eubacteriales bacterium | reverse complement strand
GCTTTGATGCTTGGGACGAATATTTTAGCTATGAAAATTGGCTTAGTGTATTTTCTGACCTTGGTATAGATATGGACTTTTATGCTAATCGTAAAATGAGCTATGATGAGATTTTACCTTGGGACGTTATTGATATTGGCGTTAGCAAGTCATTCTTAATCTCAGAGAATAAAAAGGCATATGAAAGCAAAACAACACCTAACTGTCGTGAAAAGTGCTCAGGCTGTGGTGCTAATGCACTTGGAAAGGAGCTTACATGGTGCCCGAAGAGAAAATAAAGGTAAGAATTAAGTTTTCTAAGGTTGGAAATTTAATGTATATTTCCCACCTTGACCTCGCACGCACTATGCAAAGAATTATTCTACGTGCAGGGCTCGATATTTGGTACACAGAGGGCTTTAATCCTCAACCTAAAATGGTATTTGCTGTACCATTGCCGACAGGTGTTGAGAGCGAGTGTGAGCTACTTGATATAAAGCTAAACTCTTATATGTCCTGTGAGGAGATTAAGGAACGCTTAAATAATAGCTTTCCACCTGAAATGCGCGCCCTTGAGGTGTATAACCCAGAGGTGAAATTAAAGGAAATACAGTATATTGATTATACAATAAAAATAACCTCCCCAAAAATCACAGATAAAACTACAAAAGAAATTGAGTCACTTCTAACAAATAAGTGTGTTCTCTTAAAGAAGACTAAAAGCGGCGAAAAGGAAGTTGATATTAGTGAATATATTGCCAAAATTCAGACACAGGGTGGCGAAAATTCAGTTATATTGAATGCGATAATTGCCTCCGGCGGAGACAAAAATCTAAGCCCAGAGCTTTTGATTGAGGCAATAAGAAAGTATCTTGGCATAATGACAAGCACCTCAACTGATGAGTACTATTCAATTATGCGCAACAAAATGCTTTATCAAAATTTAGATGAATTTAGATAAAAGAAGTAGGCAAAAGGCCTACTTCTTTTTTATAAAAATACGTTTTTAATAAAAGTTTACCGGTCAATACCGGTTTTTTTATGTAATAATAAAATCAGAGGGTAAAAGATGGTGGTTAGAATGTTGGAAAAAACAGAGGTGAAAAAATAATTGATACAGACAGAATGCGTGGAAAAACTCTTGTAATTATTAGCATTTGGGAGACTTTTTTGGGGGTGGTTGATACAAAAAATGATACAGAGGTGATACAGGAAAAAGAAAAACAAGACGAAAAAGAGAAAAGGAGCAAAAGAGAAAAAGAAGAAATAAAAGAAGTAAAAAGAAAGTAAGAAATTCCCCCTATAATCCCCCAAGGAAAGGAAATTTTCAGATTTGATACAGATTGTTTTTAAAAGCATGTTTTGTGGATAGTGTTGGATATAAGAGAAAGCTTACAGCTAAACATAAAGGGCAAGGTGGGTAGTTTGGTGAGAGTAGATACAATAAAGACGAAAAAAGCGCAAAAAAGACACTCCACGTAATATACTTAGTCTTAACTAAGCGCCCTTTATGGGTCTTAAATAGGGGAGTGTCTTTATTTTATAGGCTTGCAAAGCGCCTAATCTTCATAGGTGTCAGTTCGCTTCTTTTTAATTCCTTAAGGCTTTCCTTATCAACCTCAAGCATTTCTAAAAGAGTATCAACTGTTATAATTTCAATGTCCTTGCCTTCAGAAATAGCATTCTGAACCTTTTCGTGACGATAGCATCTATATGGCTCGCCACCCTTGCCGATGATTTCGCAGGTCGCAAATATATCACAGCCATATGCATGTCGTGAATATTTAGCTCCCATTTTTGCAAGTAGAGAAACGATATTCATCATTTCGTTGAAGTGATATTCCTCGTAAAGAGAACTAATACAAACTCGTTTGCCGCTTATTGGAGTTTTAATATCTCGGTTTATAAATACCCTTTTTTGATAGAGAGAAAACTCTTGTGCATGCTCCTCAGAGCTATGTATCCAGTTTGAACGTAGGCTACCAGTAGCCTTTTCCATTTTAGATAATTTGTTTGCCTTTTGAATTTCCTTCCAGTTTATAAACTCAGAGCCAAGCTCTCCATCCTTGCACCAGCATTTGCACAATGGGTAATTTTCAATCAACTCAAGTGGGGTAAGCCCTGTTTCTTCACAAAGCCCCTTCAAAACGCGCATCGTAAAGTATGAGTCGTCATCACTTTTGTGAACGTCCTGTGTTTCAGTAACACCATATTCACTTGCACATTTAATTAAAGCAGGTGTGTTATCAAGGCCCTTTAAGTCTGTGTAAATTCTTTGAATATCAATAAAATCGAAGTCAAACATAGGACGGTGAAAGCGGTTGCATTCGCTTTTTAAAAATCCAGCATCTGACATAACAGAGAAGCCGAAAATTAGTGCATCACCACTTGATAGCAGTTCTTTTATTACTGGGTAATAAAACTTAAAATCGGGGGAGGCTAAAAATTCGTCCTCCTCATAGCCAAGGACAATACCAGGGTGATTGTTATGTCCGTGTAGGTGGAACTTAGAGTGTGGGTTAATTATTAAATCATTTTTTTGTCGTATATTAAAATTCTCATCTGTAATTACGTAACCAAATGAACATATTTTACCACGTCCGCCAAAACAATTGGCACACTCAATGTCAAAAAAGATATAATCCATTATATATCCCTCCTGCCAAGGAGCGCCCGATATAGTGTAACCTCATCGGCATATTCAAGGTCAGAGCCAACGGGAAGTCCGTTTGCAAGCCTTGTGACCGTTAGCCCAAGAGGCTTTAATATTTTAGATAGGTACATCGCAGTTGCCTCACCCTCAACCGTATAATTTGTGGCAACAATGACCTCTTTAATATTTTCATTATTAATTCTTTCAAGAAGCTCTTTAATCTTGAGCTTGTCTGGGCCGATTGATTTCATTGGAGAAATAGTACCGTGCAAAACGTGATAAACACCATTATATTCCTTGACCTTTTCAAAGGCTATAACAGCTTGGTAGTCCTCAACCACGCAAACAACTGAGTGGTCACGTGTTTCGTTTGCACAAATAGGGCACATTTCCTCGCTTGAAAGGTTTTGACACTGTGTGCATAAGCCAATTTGTGTTTTCGCATCTAAAATGGCTTGTGCAAAGTCGTAAGCGTCACTATTTTCCATATCAAGCACAGAAAATGCCATACGCATAGCACTTTTCTTGCCAACACCGTCAAGAGAACGGAACTTCTCAATCAGCGTGTTTAGTGGCTTGATTAGTGTTTCCATTAGAATAGTCCTGGC
>JAZOCP010000253.1:0-3387 GCA_045596585.1 Eubacteriales bacterium | reverse complement strand
TTTTTTCTTTGCAGAAAAATAAATAACACAATGCCAAGATACGAAACACCAGCATTTAGTGAAAATGAAAGCTATGAGGTTAAATACATTTTAAAAGAATATAATGGAAAAATTGGAATATTTGAGAATGAAGCACTAATATATACGCTCGACACATATATTTTTACATTACCACAAAACGACAAAAAACTCCTCAGTGATGGAATTGAGGTGTCCACCAAAGAGGAGCTTTATAAGCTTTTAGAAGAATATTATTAATTCTTATAAACAACTGAATCGGGACCAAGAATCATTTTTAATGCTGATAAAATTTTATCATTTACCGATATTTTGACTCCCGATGCCTTTACATACTTTTTCTCAGAAATATCATAAAACACAATTTCAGTATCACCTGAATATTCCTTTAATAAGCTAATAATTTCGCTTACAAGATTTGAATTAATTGAGCTAACCTTTAAATATAGCTTTCCACTATTTTGAGGGGGCTTTTTTTTGTAAATATCATTAGGTAAAACAATTTCAATAGTATTAACAAGAATTTTCGGGTCTTGCTCATCACTTATACTAATTTGACCATTGACATAAATTACATTATCAGATACTAAAAGCTCTGAATATTTAGCAAAAATCTTAGGAAAAACTATAAGCTCAATTTCACCACAAGAATCCGAAATCTTAACAAAAGCCATATTTTCATCATTTTTAGTCTTTTTTAGTGATTTTTGGACAATCAAACCTGCTACGCTAACGCTTTCCTTGTCTTTTAATGAATCATTTGAAAGAATAGCTGATATTTTTGTAGGAATAAGCTTGTCTAAATGTAGTGAATATGAATCAAGTATATTACCAGAAAAGCACATACCTAATATTTCCTTTTCATACAGGAGATTATCTCTTTTAGAATAATCTTCAACCTCGGGATAATTAATTTTGGGTATTGTACTTTCAACCTCAGCTTGACTTAAAAGCTGTAAAATATCAAGCTGTCCGTTTTTAGTTGTTTTTGATATTCTTTGCACAGAATCAAGAGCTTCTTCAAAAACGCACATTAATTGTCTACGATTTTTACCAAAGGAATCAAACGCACCACATTTAATTAAAGACTCCAATTGGCGCTTATTCATATCTGTACCCTTTAATCGATATAAGAAGTCATCAAAGCTCTTATATTTGCCATTTGCTTTTCTTTCCTCAACAATTGAAGAAATAAAATTTCTACCTACATTTTTAATTGCTAAAAGTCCAAACCTTACTGAATTTTCTTCAACAGAAAAATTAACATCGCTAAAGTTTACATCAGGTGGCAGCACCTTAATTCCAAGCTTTTCACACTCTTCAATATACTCCCTTACCTTATCAACTGAGGATAATACTGAAGTAATTAATGATGCGTAATACTCCTTAGGATATTTGCATTTTAAATAAGCCGTTCTATATGAAATAATTGCATATGCAGCAGCATGTGATTTATTAAATGCATATTTAGCAAAGCTTTCCATTTCATCAAAAAGCTCAATAGCAATTTGTTTTTCAACACCATTATTAATAGCGCCAGATATAAATATTTCGCGTTCTTTTAAAAGCTCTTCAACCTTTTTCTTCGACATTGCACGACGTACAATATCAGCTCTACCATAGGAATAACCTGCAACCTTACTGAAAATTTGCATTACCTGCTCTTGATATACGATACAACCATAGGTTGATTTAAGAATTGGCTCAACTAATGGTGATTTATATGAAATTTTTGATTTATCGTGCTTTCTTTCGATATAAGTAGGGATTGAATCCATAGGCCCTGGTCGATATAAAGCTATTGAGGCGATAATATCATCAATTGTTTCAGGCTGGAGCTTCATTAATGTTTGCTTCATTCCACCAGATTCAAGCTGGAATATTCCCTCGGTTCTGCCAGAAGAAATATATTTATAGGTTTGCTTATCATCAAGAGGAATTTGGTCAATTCTGAATGATTTATTATACTTTTGAATTAACTTTTCAGTATCAGAAATAATTGTTAGATATCTTAATGCCAAAAAGTCAAATTTTAAAAGTCCAAGGTTAGCAACCGTGTCCATATCATATTGTGTGACAACGACCCCACCATTAGTAGATAATGGTAAATAATCAACTATTGGTCTATCAGTAATTACAACGCCTGCTGCGTGTGTCGAGGCGTGACGTGGCATGCCTTCGATTTGCATAGCGGTATCAATTAATTGCCTAATACTTACATTGCTTTGATATAAAGACCTTATTTCTTCAGACTCTTCAAGCGCCTCATTAATAGTAATATTTAAGCGCTTAGGTATCAATTTTGATATTAAATCTACATCATTATATGGAATTTCAAGCACACGGCCAACGTCTTTAATTGCAGCCTTTGCCGCCATTGTTCCAAAAGTAACAATTTGTGCAACATGGTCACTTCCATATTTTCTTTTGACATATTCGATTACCTCGTCACGTCTTTCATAACAGAAATCAGTATCTATATCAGGCATACTAACTCTTTCAATGTTCAGAAAGCGCTCAAATAATAAATCAAATTTTATAGAATCAACATCAGTAATTTCAAGTAAATACGCTACTAAGCTACCCGCACCTGAGCCTCTACCTGGGCCGACAGGGATATTTTCATTTTTAGCAAAATTAATAAAATCCCATACAATTAAGAAATAGTCATTGTAGCCCATAGTATCAATAACAGAAAGCTCATATTCAATTCTATCACGATATACTTTTTCTGTATGTGCTTCTGAAAATTCAATTTGCTTTAATTGCAGTCTCTTAGCAAACCCATCATAAGCAAGCTTTGATAAATACTGTTTTGAGGTAATTCCGTCAGGTAAAATATATTTTGGGAGCTTAGTAACTCCAAATTCAAAATCAAAATTACATTTTTCGGCAATTTTTGCTGTATTTTCACATGCTTCCTTAATATTTCCAAATTGAACAAGCATTTCTTCTTCCGATTTGAAGTAAAACTCGTTTGTTGGAAACATTTTATCAGATTTTGAATTCAAAGTGACATTCATTTGAACGGACATAAGAACGTTTTGAATATAGGAATCGCCTTTTCTTAAATAATGCACATCATTTGTACAAACAAGAGGCGCATCCATTTCATTTGCCAGCTCAATTAATGCTTCATTAACGGTTTTTTGATCATCAATGCCGTGATTTTGAAGCTCAAGATAAAAATTATCCTTTCCGAATATGGATTGCATAACCTTTATGTGCTCTTTTGCAGAATGAATATCTCCTGCAATAATTGAAGAAGGAATATAACCGGCTAAGCATGCAGAAAGTGCGATTAAACCTTCAGAGTGCTCCTTTAATATTTCTAAATCAATACGTGGCTTTACGTAAAATCCTTCGGTA
>JAZOCP010000252.1:0-6527 GCA_045596585.1 Eubacteriales bacterium | reverse complement strand
CGTTCCCACCGCTTTCGTTTTCACCATTGTTTGTATTGCCATCACCACATGAGGCAAGTGTTAGCCCAAGTGCCAAAAGCATAGAAAGAATAAGTAAAACTGATAAAATCTTTTTCATAATCATATGTCTCCTTTAAGCTTATTTATAAGAATAATGCTATAAAGCTATTACCAAGAGGTGATTTCAAAATCAGGAGCTTCCACCTTGGTTGTGCCATATGATGAAAACTCATAGCTTGTCATTGTAACGCCCTTAACCTTTGCTGCCCTTATAAGAACACCGTTTTCAAAATAGAAAGTGTAGTCGCCCTTTATATTTGGGTCATAGCTTGAAACGGTTAAAGAGTATGAATGATTTTCTCCGTCGTAAGTCATATCGGCAAAGAGATCACTAAGTCCCTTTAATACCATATCGCCAATTGAAAGACCTGAGTTAACCTTAGTGCCGATTCCATTTGAAACCTTATAAGTTTTTGAGTCCTTGATTACGTAATAGGTTGTGCCGTCTTCAGGGGAAACAATCTCAAGTGCTTCGCCACTTGATTTGTATGTTGTTGTTTCGCCCTTGATGGCTTGTGTTACTGTATAGTTTGTGATAGCTAAAAATGCCTTCCAATCAGCCTCTGTGATTTTGTTTGGGTCAGATGGTTCGGTGTTTTGGTTTTGGTCATCGCTATTTTCGTTGTTTTCACCATTTTCGATGTTTTCGTTGTTTTCACCGTTTTCGTTATTTTCGCCATTTTCGTTGTTTTCATCATCGCCATTTGGGTCGGCTGGCTTTTGAGGTTCGCCATTTTCATTGTTTTCAGTATTTTCACCATCGTCATTTGAATTGCCACAAGAAGCAAAAGCAAGTGTGAAGGCAAAAATCATAGAAAGCGCAAGTAAAAGTGAAATGATTTTTTTCATAATAATTCTCCTTTAGAATGATAAGTTAATTATATACCTATATTTAAAAAAAATCAATAGCTATAGCAAAAACCATTATCAAAACAAAAAACGAGCCCGTAAAGGACTCGTTTTAATTTTAGCCACCAAATGAAATGATTTCAAACTCTGGTACGTTTTCAATAACAGTTGTACCAATATCAGAAAAATCGATGTATGCAGAAGCACCACTTCTTTCTCTGAAGCCCTTTACAAGCTTGCCATTTTCAAACCAGAACTTGTAATTGCCATTTGATAAAATATCGCCATCTGTAATTGAAAGGGAATAATACTTGCCTTCCTCGTTATATACCATATCATCAAATGCATCATCTAATGTACCACTAAACATCATAAAGCCAAGGCTTAAATCCATATTGATATTTAGACCATAGCCATTTGTTACAACATATACCTTGCCGTCTTGTTCAATGTAATATGTTTCGGTTCCATCTTGTGTAACTCTCTTTACAACACCATCAGTCGAGTAAAAGCGTGTTGAGTCCTCGCCATCAAGTGCTGTGTAGTTTGTGGTAGCTAAAATAGCCTCCCAATCAGCCTCTGTGATTTTGTTTGGGTCCTTTGGTGCTGGGGTTTCGTTGTTTTCATTGCTTCCGCTATCATCATTATTTGAGCCACCACAAGAAGCAAATACAAGTGTGAAGGCGAAAATCATAGAAAGCGCAAGTAAAAGTGAAATGATTTTTTTCATAATAATCCTCCTTTAGAATGATAAGTTAATTATAAACCTATACTTAAAAAAAGTCAATACCTACCATTAAAAACCATTGCCAAAAACCTCGTATACATCGTTAATAACAATAAAAGCCTCGGGATCAATTTTCTTTATTTCGCTGGCTAAGCGTGGCACCTCCTTTGGCATAAGAACACAAAAAATCACAAGCCTACTTTCCTTTGAAAAGCCACCCCGTGTGTAGAATTCGGTGACCCCACGCCCAAATTTCCTTAATATTAAGGACTTAATTAATTCACTTTTATAAGAAGATATATAAACCGATTTTGCGCGCACGCCAATGTTAATTACAAAATCGCTCACTCGCGAGGAAATAAACATACAGCCAAGAGAGTAAATAGAAATTGTAAGGTCGCTAAATATAACACCGGCAATTATAATCACTAAAAAATCAAGCACGAAAATAATATTTGCTAAGGAAATATGAGGGAAATATCGCCATAAAACAAGCGCCAAAAGGTCACTTCCACCGCTTGACCCACCAACCCTAACTATAAGCCCAACCCCAAGACCAACAAAAACTCCACCAACGAGCAGAGAGGAAAGAAAATCAAGCTTTAAAAAAGAAATATGTGCACTCATTTCTAAAAACAAGGAGAGAAAAAGAGTGCCGACTATCGTTTTTAAAATATACCTTGTGCCAAGGACACGTATAGCAAGACCAAAAATAAACAAATTTAATACAATGTTAGTGAGGGAAAGAGGTATATTTAATGTGTAAAGAAGCACCGTACCAATTGTGCCAACCCCACCACTTGATAGCTTTATTGGCACTAAAAACAAATTCATACCTATAGCTAAAAGAAGGCTACCTAAAATAATAGCCAAATAATTTTTAATGCTTGCTTTAATAAAATCACCCCTGTTTTATTATGCGTAATTTTAAAAAAAGCATTACACGTGTCTAAAAAACGACATATTTCATAAAAAAGCCACCCGTTTGGGTGGCTTAAATTATTTAGAATACTTTATAAGTGAAATATCTCCTATAATTCCCGATGGTGGAATTTGCATATAGCTTGAAAGACCATCACGTCTTTTATGCGCTAAGTTGCTTGTAACTATAATTTCAAGGTGGTTTTCACCCTTTATTTGTGCATCTTTTAAGTTAAATTTATATGGGGCACAAATACGCGCACCCAAGTATTTGCCATTGAGCCAAGCCTGTGCTACCTCGCCAACCTGACCAAGGTCAATTACATCAAAGCCATCAAGTGATTCAAAGCAAGTCTTGTATTTTATTTGTCCCGAGAAATATGGGTATTTTTTGGGGGAAGAAATATCAAAGCACTCGGAATTCTTGGCTATTTCACAAAACTCACTCTCACCCTCGTTTTTAATAGAAATATCAAAGCGCAAGGGCAGAGCCTTTCTCTCTGTTTCATAGGTAAAGAATGGTAGGTCGGGGGAAATTTCCTCACCGAAAATAACAAAAATCATATTTCCATATTCAAGGCTTAATTTAAGCTTGCCATTGATTACCTCACCTTGGTATGATTTATTTTCCCAAGGCTCGTAAATTAAGCACTTGATATTTTGGTTAAGAGATATTGTCGCATCAAGCTTGCCATATGTGTTTTCGTTTGAAAATAGGTAAATATCGCGCCCATTTCTTTCTACATGGTAAAAACGTAGCGACTCAATTCCCACGCCTTGTCCGTCTAATTGGCAAAGCCCACGCGCACGTAGATTACTTACAAGCTCAGAGGAAGATACAAGGTCAAAATTGTGAGAAACATCACTTCCGTCAACTGCTTTATAGGGTAGCGCATCAACAAATATTACGGGCACTCCAGCCAAAGCCAAGCCTTCAAAGCACTTAAGTAGATTAATAGGCAACATTTCGCTTTTTGATACAATAAGCGCGCCATAGCTCTCACCGTTTATATAGAATTTTTTATCTCTTATTTCACAATTTTCAAGATAGTCGTGTGGCACAATATCAAAATCAACAAGTCCCTGTGTTAAGGTCTTGCAAACATCAAAGAATAAGTGACCATTTTTTGATATCCACTCGCTCTCTGCATTATAAAACACAGCAACGTCCGATTTATGCGTGCCACCACTTAAAATGTGTGCGCACCTTTGCATATACGCAATTAAGTCCTTAAATAATGGGTATTGAATATTCTTTCCACCATTATAAAAATGTGGTGGACAGTCGGTGTCCTCTTCAAGTGGAGAAAACGCGTGTGGTACAAAATAATTAATACCGCAAGATAGCATAAGGTCAGCAAGCCCCTTCATAAAGGGTAGCCCCTCAGCCCAACCAAAAGCGCCGAAAATCTCACACATGGCGCGTCCTTTTTTCATTTCTTGTATATGCGCATGTGATGAGGCAAGCTTAGGTAGAGTATAGTGGAAAAATGCAGGGTCGCTAACGCCACCATCAGCCAAAGGTGCACGATGTATGCTGTTTAAAATACCAGGAATATCTTGCATTAAAACAATATCAACACCAGCCATATCTTGACCATCAAGCGCACGGAAGAAGTGACCACTACCATAGCCAAGTCGCATATGCGCCCCCATGTCCTCAATAACGTGGCCGATATACATAACCCCATGCTCACGGCACCAATTTCCAAGCATATAGCTAAAGTTTTCTCTATATAGCTTGGTTATAATGTCCATATAATGTGACCTAATAAGTGGAGTAATTTCGCCAAGGTCCTCCCAAAGTGCAGGCATATATAGCTCAGTTTCTTCAAGGCTTAGCCCAGTGTCTTTAGCAATAAGCGAGGCAAGGTCCTTTCTCCAAGGGTAAGGGGAGGTAACATCGCCAAGACTATTAAAATAAGTATAGCAAACATTTAAAAAACCAGGCTCGTCAGAGAAAAATCCGGCAAAGGTGTTGCCAAAATATTCCTTAAAATGCTCATAATGTGGCTCATAAATTGCATCTATCATTGCATGACAGGAGTCGGGATTTAGCATATCAATATAGTAAAATAGCCTGTCATTTTTATAATCAAGCATTTGAGTTTCAATGGTTACACAAACGCGCCAAAGACCATTTGGTACATCAAAGTAGAGCATACCGTCAGATAGGGTGCTTGTTAAGTCAATAGCACTTTTATAGTCGAGCCTTTCACCCTCGCCGTGAGAATAGGCAACAGCCTTTATAATTTTTTCACCCTCAAAAAGTCTGCCACCAACAAAAAGCTTTGATCCCTTCATAGGGCCAAGCGCCTCAATTTGTATCTCGCGTATTAGCTTTTTACGTAGATGTGCATTTTCGTCCTTTTCTAAATAACCATTTGCATAGCCGGTTGGAAACTTTTGGTCATCGAGCAGCCAAACACGCATGCCAAGGTCCTTGGCGGTTTTTAAAATGAAACCAAAATCATCCCACCAAGCATCCTTGCAAAAGTCCTTGTATGGCCTACTCTCAGCACAAAACTCATTTATTCCGCTGTTTTTAATTGCCAAAATCTCCTCACGTACGCGCTCCTTAGGCTCACCGTGAAGCCATAAAAATGGCAAAACATAATTTCCCCACTTGCCCTTAAGACAATCATTAATTCTTTCTTCCACGAAAAACTCCTTAAAGTAGCTTTATGATACTATTGTATCATACTTCATCCCCAAGCGCAAGTAGATTTTCTTTTATCAAGAAATTAAGGAGCACACGGTAAAGCTCAGCGAAATCTACGAGATTACATTCATAGCAGGTTCGCTCATATAAATTTGTTCCTTTTGATCGTCATCATCATTAATATCAAATATATCTTTGATGACATCCTTGACAGATCCTTGCGAAATGCGGTCACTAATAAAAATCTCTCTTTTTTATGCTCGGGGTATCTTGTTTCGCTCATTTTTATGCTTCCTTTTCTTAGTATTAGTATAGTATTATAGCTTGCCGTTCAAGCTCCATTGTCCGCTGAAGTAGATTTTCAATATTAATTGATTCGTCGAGACGACTCAAAAAATTTTTTGCCAATAACGGTTTCTTTATTGCATGTAGATTACGTAGCTCCTCAAATTCTTGCCAGAATTCTGCCGTTTTCAAAAAACACAGATACCGAAATAGCGTTTGCTCCGATTCGCTCAAGAAAACAGGCATATCATTATCGTCCTTGTACTGCACAGCGTACTTGCCATCTTTTTTTAGATATAACTCATACCGCTTACCTTCGCGTATTAACTCCGGCTGAAAATTTTTGACAAATGTTCTTAGATAAGAGCGAAAAGCTTTGGCTTCAGATAGCAGGTCGGTGCGCCTTGAAAGCTCTTTTGATTTGTAATATCGGTCCTCGTCTAAATATTGTAAAAGCTTGAAAAGAGTTTTATCGTTGTCACCGCAAAAAACATCGGATAAATCCTGCTCGAGACAGTGCGATGTTAAATATAGATACTCTTTGGTCAGATTGTCGCCATCTTTATCATAGGCGCGTAGGCATAGATTGCTTGACTTGTTTTTTATCTCAACGCGAAACTCTTTTCCTTCGATACACACAAACGCTTCAATCACGCTATCCCTCCTCGCCCGAAATTCGGGCAGGGAGGAATATTTATGACCGAGAACTAAGCATATCGCATGGGCGATCTCATCGGTATAACGGCTCTTGACAATGTTCAGCCTTTCTTCAAAATTGTATTCGAAATGCTCTAACGCGCCAAATCTTTGAATCTTAATTCGCTTTATGATCATAGCGAATGCTCGGAGATCGCACCGTTACAACGCAACGGGTGTAATCTTACAGCTCTCCTTGATCGACTTAATGTCTGTCATAGTCAAAAGACCTTTCTCCATGAGGGCGGCAGCAATTTTTTCAAAGAAATCCTTATTACACGCAATAACTTCTTTTGCTTTTCTGTAATATTTCTCAACTTCAGAAGA
>JAZOCP010000251.1:0-8596 GCA_045596585.1 Eubacteriales bacterium | reverse complement strand
AACTAAAATTACAGTACATATTATATGATCCGAGAAATTTAATGTCAATTAAGATAAAAAACTTTTTGTGTGAAAGTTGTGTGAAATTAAAAAAAGGAGCAAGAGCTCCCTTTTAATTGTTGAAAGTTTTAAAAAATTACTTATATTTCAGGGTATGCAAGAGAAAAAAGCTCTTTAATTCTTTCCTCGTTTTCAGTTAACCTTAAATAGCCAAAAATAGCCTCAAAGCCTGTGGCTATCTTATATTCGATAGCACTTGCACTTTTTGGTATATTTAGATGAGAGGAATTTTTTCCACGGCGAAAAATTTGTGCCTCATTTTCAGTAAGACAAGCCTCAATATTTAAAAATGCTTTAGCTTGATTTACAGCGGTTACATATTTTAGCGCTTCAGAATTTAGTCTTGATGATTTTTCAATGCCTTTAAGCACGAGCGCCTGACGAATTAAAGCCTCAAGCACCGAGTCACCAAGATAGGCAAGAGCAGAGGCGCTAATCTGCATAAAATCCATAAAATCCTCCCATAATTTTTTATTATTCTACCATAAATCAGCTCCTTTATCAAGTAATGACTTGAAAAAATGGTAAAAATATGATAAAATATATGTTGATTTATAAGAAATACAACCCGAAATACGGATTTATATATAACCAAAAGAGGTATAAAATGTCTAAAAAGACTTATGATATTGCTATTATTGGCGCTGGTATTACTGGTACTATGATAGCATTTCACTTATCTAGATATACAACTAAGGTGGCAGTTTTAGAGGCAGGAATTGATGTTGCATCAGGCTCAACTCGTGCAAACTCTGCCATTGTTCACGCAGGCTATGATGCAAAGGAAGGCACACTTAAGGCACTTTTAAATGTTAAGGGCTGTCAAATGATGCCAGAAATTACATCGCAACTTGGTGTGCACTATAAAAAATGTGGCTCACTTGTTATTGGCTTTAATCAGCGTGACCTTGAGGAGCTTCAAAAGCTCAAGAAAAGGGGCGAGACCAATGGCGTTAAGGGCTTAAGAATTATTAATCGCTCTGAGCTTTTAAAGATGGAGCCAAATGTATCTAAGGACGCAAAGCATGCTCTTTTTGCGCCAAGCGCTGGTATTGTTTGTCCTTATGACCTTGCATATGCGGTTGCTGAAAATTCTGCAACAAATGGCACAGACTATTATTTTGAATATAAGGTTGATAAAATCGATTATGATGGTGAGCTTTACACTCTATATGCAGGTGAGCAAAGTATAAGTGCTAAGTATGTTGTAAATGCCGCAGGACTTTATTGTGATGAAATTGCAAGACTAATTGGCGAGGAGCTTCCTTTTGAGATTATTCCACGCCGTGGCGAATATATGCTACTTGATAAAAACGAAGGAAAAACCGCTAAGCATACAATATTTGTTACACCTAATGAAAAGGGCAAGGGCATACTTGTTTCTCCAACCGTTGATGGAAATATCATTGTTGGACCTAATGCTAATATTGTTGAGTCAAAGGCGGACACAGGCGTTACTGAGGAGGGCCTTGACGAAATTGCTAAGGGCGCTCGTGTAATAGCACCACAAATCAACCTAAAGGCTACAATTACTACCTTTGCAGGTGTAAGACCAACACCAACAAGTGGTGATTTTTATATTCAAGAATCCGAAAAATGCAAAAACTTTGTTCACGCAGCAGGTATTGAGTCTCCAGGACTTGCCTCAGCACCAGCTGTTGGTGAGTATGTTATCAATATACTTAAAAATTGTGGGCTTAAGCTAAGAAAAAAGAAGAATTATATTGAAACAAGAACAACCGAGGGAAATTGTAAGCTCTTTTACGATATGAACGAGACAGAAAGAAAAAAAGCCATTAAGCAAGACCCAAGATATGCAATTATGGTTTGTCGTTGTGAAATGGTAACTGAGGGCGATATAGTAAATGCTATCAAGCGTCCTATTAGCGCACATACTGTTGATATGGTTAAGCGTCGTACCCGTGCTGGTATGGGTCGCTGTCAAGGCGCACATTGTCGTGAAAAGGTAGCGGAAATTATAGCCAAGGAGCTTGATATTGATATTTCAGAGGTTAAAAAGTTCTCATCAAACTCAAAGCTACTTTTAGGCAAAACGAAATGAGGCAAAAATGAAAAAAAGGCTTGTAATTATAGGCTCAGGACCGAGTGGCCTTGTCACAGCTATGTATGCGGCAAAAAACGGGGTAGAGCCAAATGATATATTAGTCCTTGAAAGAGAAAATGAGCTGGGTGGTACATTAAATCAATGCATACACACAGGCTTTATGGAAAACTTAACAGGGACAGAGCTTGCCTCTAACCTTATAAAGGCTACAAAAAAGGCGGGAATTGAATGCATGACAGATGCATGCGTTTTGTCAGTTAGTGGCGACAAGGTTTTAACTGTAATTTCACCTAAATCAGGTTATATGAAAATAAAAGCCGATGCAATAGTTTTAGCAACTGGCTGCCGTGAGCAGTCACGTGGTGTATTATCAATTGGTGGCGCACGACCAGCTGGTGTTTTGTCAGCAGGCGCTGCACAAAGGTATATAAACTTAAAGGGCTATATGCCAGGGCGAAAAACAGTGGTTGTTGGCTCAACTGAAATTGCATTTATCATTGCACGCCGTGTTGCTATTGAGGGCGGTACTGTTTTATGCGTGTGTGAGCCAAAGGGGGCACCATTTGCTGATAAAAAATATATTAAAGAGTGTGTAACCCCGTTTAATATTCCGTTCAAGATTTACCATAATATTACAAAAATTTATGGTAAAGAAAGAATAGAGGCAGTTGAGATTTGTCAGGTTGACAAAAAGGGAAAGCCAATTAAAAAGACAAAGGAAAAAATAGAGTGTGATTCCCTTATTTATTCCTGTGGCTATACTCCCGATGTTGACATTGCAATAGAAGCGGGAATAACCATTAAAAGAGATACAAAGGGACCAAAAACCAATAGGGCAAATGAAACTACTATACCAGGTATCTTTGTTGTGGGAAATGCACACTTTATTCATAAAAACATTGAAAGAATTATAAAAGAGGCAGCATTTGTTGGCGGAACTGTAACAAGGTATCTAAATAAGCTTCAGCTATTAAGGGAGAGTGGAAATGAGGATAATTTTAACAACGACAGTGAAAATCAAGAGTGAAACCTCAAGCTTGCTTCCTGTAAAAACAGATAAGCCGATACTAAAAAGCTATTTAAAAACTGCTATGAAAAAAATAAATTCAATGGAGTTAACACCACCTATATGCATAGGTGATATAATTGAAGAGGGCTTTATTGAGGAAGATATTAACTTAATAGCAACCAAGACAGTAGAGAAATAATAAAGGGGAGGGGCAAGGCTCCTCCCATATTTATAAATAAAATCAAAAAATTTCAAAAAAAGTATTGCAAAGGCTAAAAAACTATGATAAAATAATCAAGCATTAAAAAATCACACATGCCGGTGTGATGGAATTGGCAGACGTGCCGGACTCAAAATCCGGTGGTAGCGATACCGTATCGGTTCGACCCCGATCACCGGCACCAACCTCTGTGTAAGCAGAGGTTTTTATTTTAAAAGCCACGGAAAACCGTGGCTTTTTATTCTATTTAAGACTCTCATTTTGTGATAGATTATAAATTGCCTTGCCTTTAATATAGTCATTTGGCACACAGCCAATGTCGTTTATACGGCTGTCGGCAGAGTTGTATCTGTTATCACCCATTACAAAGCAGTGACCCTCTGGAACTGTAAGCTCAAAAACTTTATTTTCGTAATCATAATATGGGCTTGCATGCTCTAAAGGAGCACCACCAGGTTTATAGCCGAGCCCTGCATATTCATATTCAGCAAGAGAGGAATAGGAATTATATTTGTCTCTGTCGGTATAAATTGCAGTTGGTGTTTCAAAAAGCTTACCATCAACATATACATCGGCAGGCGCATTCTCGTAAAACTGAATTTTTACATGCTGTCCACCCGTTGCAATAACTCTTTTGATAATCAAAATGTCGTAAAATTCTCCTTCAAAATCGCCATCTATTAATACAATATCGTCTTGCTTTGGTTCATAGGTAAGGGCGGTGCCAATTGCAAATAGGTAGTCGCCATTACTAAGTGAAGCTTCCATTGATTCACCAGATACAACAACAAGTCTAGGTCTTGCAAAAATATAAATAGCACCACATATCCCAAAAAATGAAACCATCAAAATAGCACTGAGCATGGCAAAAACAAGCACTAAAGATACTACTGTAATAACAACAGAGATAATTATTTTTCTTTTTTTAGTATTTGTAATCAAAAAATCACCTCCAAGGATTAAAAATAGTATATCACATACCATAATTATTTGCAACAATAGAAATAAATATCTAAGTAAAGAAAAATCTCTATTTACTTTTTATATTAAGTATGTTATACTTAAGAAGATAATATAGAAACGGAAAAAATAAAATGACTGAACAAGAAAAGAATAGATTTTTAAAAGCAAAAAGAGCGCTCTTTGATAAGTATTATTCGTTCCTTAACGAAAAGCAGAGAGAAGCGGTATATACAGTAAATGGACCTGTGCTTATTTTAGCAGGCGCAGGCTCAGGAAAAACAACAGTTTTGACAAATCGTATTGCTCATATCATAAGATATGGTGATGCTTATTTTTCAGATGAATTACCTGATTTTATAACTCCTGATGATATCGAAGCGCATGAACGTGCGCTTGAGCTACCAAACGAGGAAATGGGTGAATATCTTAAGGTTTTTTCTAAATATCCATGCCAGCCATGGTCTATTTTGGCTATTACCTTTACAAATAAAGCAGCAAACGAAATTAAAGCACGTCTTGAGCGTATATTAAATGAAAGTGCAAGCGATATATGGGCTGGTACATTCCACTCAATTTGTGTAAGAATTTTGCGTAAGCATGGTGAATGTGTTGGTTATCGTACAGGCTTCGGCATTTGCGATACTGATGACTCAAAAAAGCTAATTTCAAGATGTATGAAGGACTTAAATATTGATGAAAAGCGTCTTTCTATAAAAGCAGTAATGAACGAAATTAGCAAGGCAAAGGACAGACTCACTCCCCCAAATGTGTATGCTGAGGAGGTTGGCAATGATGCCAAATATAAGGACGTTGCCCGTACATATGAGCTATATCAAAAACGACTTTTAGAGTCAAACCTTCTTGACTTTGATGATATTATTATGAAAACCGTTGAGCTACTAAGGACCAACGAGGATGCACTTGCATACTACCAAAACAAGTTCAAATATGTTTTAGTCGATGAGTATCAGGACACAAACCATGCACAGTTCATTCTTGTTTCCTTGCTTGGTGACTTTTATAAAAATGTAATGGTTGTTGGTGATGACGACCAAAGTATTTATAAATTCCGTGGCGCAACTATTGAAAACATATTAAACTTTGATGCAAAATACTTAGATGCAAAGGTTGTAAAGCTAGAACAAAACTATCGTTCAACCTCAAATATTCTTAATGCAGCTAACTGCGTTATTAAAAACAACCCCCATAAGCACCAAAAGGAGCTATGGTGCCAAAGTGAGGCAGGGGATAAGATATTAGTAAAAGAAACATATACACAAAATGATGAATCTCGTTTTATTATTGACAAAATAATTGAATTAAGAAATCAAAGAAATTTAGACTATCGCGACTTTGCGATTTTATATCGTATGAACGCACAGTCAATGAACCTTGAGACTATGTTTGCCAAGAGTGGAATTCCATATCGTATGCTTGGCGCACTTAGGTTCTATGACCGTAGAGAGGTTAAGGATATAATTGCATATTTATCAATTATTAATAACCCAAGTGATAATGTTCGTCTTCGTCGTATAGTAAATGAGCCAAAGCGCAAAATTGGAGATGCATCATTTGATGCCGCATCTAAAATGGCAGAGGAGCTTGGCATACCCGCCCTTGAGCTTCTTGCCCACGCAACAGATTATATTGCAATACCTAAAATGGCAGCTAATGCTATGGAGGCATTTGCAAAAATGATAAATGATTTACGTGATGATATGCATACAATGCCACTTAACGCCTTTGTCCGTGCAGTAATTAAGCGCTCAGGCTATGAGGCAGCTATTTTGGCACTCGGACAGGCAGAGGCGGAAAGACTTGAAAACTTAGATGCACTTTGTGTTGCTGTTAAGGAGTATGAGGAAAGGGCAAACGACACAGATACCGAGCCAACTCTCTCTGGCTTTTTAGAGGAGGTTACACTTATCTCCGATGTGGATAAGTATGACGAAAATGCAGATGCTGTAACACTAATGACAATTCATAGTGCAAAGGGACTTGAGTTTCCAATAGTGTTCCTACCAGGCATGGAGGAGGGCGTTTTCCCAGGACAACAGTCAATTGCTATGCCTTCTGAAATAGAGGAGGAGCGCCGTCTTGCATACGTTGCAATTACAAGAGCGAAAAAGACACTTATAATTACACACGCCAAGGAACGTATGCTTTATGGTATGACAAGTAGAAATCCACTTTCTCGCTTTGTGCGTGAAATTGACCCAGAGTACCTTGATATGAAAAAGGAAAAGCTATCAAGCTTTAATGGCTTTACTCCTACTGCAAATAAGCCACAAAATTTAAGTGCTATGTTTGGAAAGCCACAACAAAAAACAAGTACACAGCCAAAAGCAACCTCGCTTTTCTCAATTGGTGACCGTGTAAAGCATATGACCTTCGGAGAGGGAACAGTTTTAAATGTTTCCCCAATGGGTGCAGACTTTTTATATGAGGTTGCATTTGATGACGTAGGCACTAAAAAGCTAATGGCTAACTACGTTTCTAAACTTATGAAAAAAATTTAAGGAGAATAAATTATGAATATTCCAAGACCCGAGCATCCCAATCCCCAGTTTGAAAGAGAAAGCTTTATAAACCTCAATGGAGAGTGGGATTTTGAATTTGATTTTGGTGTTAGTGGTAGAGATAGAAAGTTTTATGAAAGAACCTCATTAAATTCAAAAATCATCGTTCCATTTTGTCCTGAAAGTGTTCTTTCCGGCATAGGAAACACTGACTATTTAAACTGTGTTTGGTACCTAAAGAAGGTGCAAATTGAAGATAACGACAAAAATGTATTTTTACATTTTGGCGCAGTTGACTATGAAAGCTATGTTTACATAAACCACAAAGAGGTGTATCATAATATTGGTGGCTATGTTGGCTTTGATATTGATATTACAAGCTATGTAAAGCGTGGTGAGGAAAATATTATCACTGTTTGTGCCATTGACACTCACCCAGCAGGCAAGGCATCAGGCAAGCAGTCAAAAAATTATTATTCTATGGGCTGTGACTATACAAGAACAACTGGTATTTGGCAAACTGTATGGCTTGAATATGTTGAAAAGAATTACATCAAGAGTGTAAAATATTACACAAGCCAAGAGCAGAAAAACGTTCAAATTGAAATTGAAGCAGTAGGTAGTGATACCTTTACAGCCAAAGCAAGCTATGAGGGTGAACCTATGGGTGAAATTTCCGTTTTATTAAATGAAGGAATTTCTCGTGTAACACTACCACTAAGCGAAATTTATCTTTGGGAGGTAGGCAAGGGTAGGCTTTATGACCTTGAATTAACCTATGGAAACGACAAGGTGAAAAGCTACTTTGGTATTCGTTCAACACGCTTTGATAACAAGAACTACCTACTTAATAATAAGCCAACATATCTACGCACAGTTTTAGACCAAGGCTTCTACAAAAAGGGCATTTACACCGCAGAAACAGAAGAGGAGCTTGTGCGCGATATTTACCTTTCCCTTGATGCAGGCTTTAATGGTGCAAGACTTCACCAAAAGGTTTTTGAGCCAAGATTTTTATATCATTGCGATAAGCTTGGTTATATGGTTTTTGGAGAAACAGGCAACTGGGGCATTGATTGCTCAAATATGAACCATTTAACACCATTTTTACTCGAGTGGCAAAGAGAAATTGCAAGAGATTTCAACCACCCATCAATTATTGGTTGGTGCCCACTTAACGAAACCTGGGACTATGATTATAGACACCAAAATGACGATTTTATAAGAGCAATGTATTATGCAACGAAAAATATGGATTCAACTCGTCCGTGCGTTGGTACAAGTGGTAACTATCAAGTAGTTTCTGATGTTTATGACCTACATGATTACCTTCAGTCTAAGGAAGAATTTGAAAAGATTTATCTTGCAAAAAACTATAGCGAATTTGCCGAAAACTACGATAAAATGCATGAATGGGTATCAAAATACCAAAAGAGCAAAAACTATGAAAATCTTGCGCTTTATCTCAGCGAATATGGTGGCATTAGATGGGATACTGATGGTGTCGGTGGCTGGGGCTACGGCGATGGACCAAAAACCGAGGAGGAATTCCTTGAAAGATACGAGTACCTTACAAAAATTCTCGTTGACTCCCCTTATGTCTGTGGCTTCTGTTATACTCAGCTATATGACGTAGAGCAAGAGGTTAATGGTCTTTACACCTACGAAAGACAACCAAAATTTGATATGGCAAAAATCAAAGAAATCACACAGTACGGCAACAAATAAATAAGAAAAAGCATTTCCGTTTTTGCGGAAAT
>JAZOCP010000250.1:0-5583 GCA_045596585.1 Eubacteriales bacterium | reverse complement strand
GGGCTTGGGCTTAGCCCATTCTCGCGAACCCCTAAAATTCTACGAATTTTTGAGGAACCCCGAGGCGCGTTTGACTAGTCAAATGCGATGCTTGCACTTTGCTCAAAGTATAAATTCTCCGCTAAGAACAGCACCCATTGGGGAAGGGCATTTTTATTGAAGAGTGTCTTTTTTGCTCTGCGTCTGCTTAAGAATTCCTATTTAGTAGAAAGATAAATCATAAGAACAGATATATCAGCAGGAGAAACGCCTGAAATTCTTGATGCCTGTCCAAGTGTAAGAGGCTTTACCTTATTTAGCTTTTGAACAGCCTCAATGCGAAGACCCTTAATCTCACTATAATCAAGATTTGGGTCAAGTGGACGCGCTTCCATTTTTTCAGCTCTTGCAATTTCGTTTAATTGCTTTTTAACATAACCGTCATATTTAATATCAGTTTGTGCAGTAAAAACAACGGATTTTTTCAAATTAGGGCGGGACGTGTCTAATTTTTCAAACATTTCAAGTTCTAATTGAGGTCTTTTTATAAGCTCAGCAAGTGAAATTGGAGTGGTAATAGGTGTTGTACCAGCCTTCTCTATTATTTCATTTACTTCATTTGATGGGTGAATAATAACCTTAGCTAAGCGATTTTTTTCGTCATTAATTTGCTTTCTGCGCTTCTCAAAATAAGCCCATTGTTCATCCCCAACAAGACCAACCTCACGGCCGATAGGGGTTAAGCGTAGGTCAGCATTATCTTGTCTTAAAAGTAGCCTATATTCTGAGCGAGAGGTCATCATACGATATGGCTCATTTGTTCCCTTTGTAACAAGGTCATCAATTAATGTGCCAATATATGAAGAGGAGCGAGGTAAAACAAGTGGCTCCTTGCCCTTTATTTTTAATGATGCATTTATACCGGCAATTAGACCCTGTGCGCCTGCCTCCTCATAGCCTGAGGTACCATTAAACTGTCCTGCACCATAAAGACCAGAAATCTTTTTATATTCAAGCGTTGCAAGCAATTCTTGTGGGTCTGTGCAGTCATATTCAATTGCATATGCATATCTCATAACCTTAGCATTTTCAAAGCCAGAGAGTGAGTGTAGCATTTCCATTTGAACATCAATAGGCATAGAGGTTGAAAAGCCTTGTAAGTACATTTCCTTAGTGTCAGCGCCTGTTGGCTCAAGGAAAAGCTGATGGCGCTCTTTATCTGCAAAGCGGACAATTTTGTCCTCAATTGAAGGGCAATAGCGTGGTCCTGTACCGTGAATATTGCCAGAGTACATAGCGCTCTTTTTTAAGTTATCTAAAATTATCTTGTGGGTATTTAAATTTGTGTATGCAATATAGCAAGGAATTTGGTTCTTTTGTGGGTAGTCTTCCTCTTCTGTCTGCCAAGAAAAAGGAAATGCGATTTTTTCACCCTCTTGAACTTCAAGACGGGAGTAATCAACAGAGTCAGCGTGAATTCTTGCAGGAGTACCTGTTTTAAAGCGCATCATTTTTATTCCCTTTTTAATAAGAGAATCTGTTAAGAATGATGCATGCATAAGTGAGTCAGGACCTGAGTGATAGCAAATATTTCCTGTGTGCACTGTTGCATTTAGGTATGTACCAGTACATAAAATAACAGCCTTTGCTAAAAATTCCTCACCAAGACGAGTACGTGCACCGACAACCTTCATAGAGTCACCCTCGCCCTCGGTTAAAACCTCGCAAATTTCACCTTGGATTAGTCTAAGATTAGGGGTATTTTCAATTACACCCTTCATAATAGAACGATATTTTAATCTATCTGCTTGAATTCTTTTTGAGTAAACCGCAGCACCCTTGCCTAAATTTAAGGTACGTGTTTGAAGGGTAACTAAGTCCGCGCTTCTGCCCATTTGTCCACCAAGTGCATCAATTTCGTAAACTAAATGACCCTTTGCAGTTCCACCAATTGATGGGTTGCATGGTAAATTAGCAAGTGAATCAAGTGACATTGTAAACAAAATTGTATCAAGTCCCATTCTTGCCGAGGCAAGAGACGCCTCAATGCCCGCGTGACCTGCGCCAACAACTAAAACATCACAGCTATTTGACATAATTACTCCTTTCTTTCCCCAAAAAACACGGGGGAGTGTACGAATTTTAAGTTATTTGTGGTATTTTGTACCGTTTATAATTGATATAGAACGATAGGTTGTTTCGTATAAAATTACACGTAAAAGCTGATGTGGAAAGGTCAATTTTGAAACTGAAAGCTTATAGTCTGCTCTTTCCTTAATGGATGGTGCAAGACCAAAGGACGAGCCAATTATAAAGCAAATTTCACTTTTTCCACTTGAGGTTATTTCATCAAGCCTTGAGGCAAGCTCCTCACTTGATAGCTGTTTACCCTCAACGCACATTGCAATTACATATGATTTATTTGATATTTTTTCAAATATCGCCTTTGCTTCCTTTTCAAGGGCTGTATCTATTTGAGATTTTGAAGGATTTTCAGGTAGCTTTTCTTCCTTTAATTCAATTTCCTCAACCTTAGCCCAAGCCCCTAAGCGCTTTTTATATTCAAGGCAAGCCTCCTTAAGATAGCTTTCCTTTAGCGAGCCGGTCGCTATTATTTTTATATTTAACATTTATTTCTCCAAAAGAGATTATTTTTCAGAAATAAGCTTTTCAGCGGCTGACATAATTGCAAGCTTTCCGCTTTCATAGGTTAGTGAGCCTTGGAAAAATGCAGTATAAGGTGGTCTTATTGGACCATCGGCGCTTAACTCAATGGATGAGCCCTGTGTAAATGCACCCGCTGCCATAATTACCTCGTCAGAATAGCCAGGCATTGCCCAAGGCATAGGGGTAACGTATGAGTCAACTGGACTTGCTGCTTGAATTCCTTGACAGAATTTTATAAGCCCTTCCTTATAACCGAATTTTACAGTTTGAATTATATCTGAGCGACGCTCATTGTATTGTGGAAATACATCAAAGCCAAGCGCATCAAACATATAAGCGGCAAAATGCGCTGTTTTAACTGCTTGAGCAACTATATGTGGTGCTAAGAAAAAGCCTTTAAATAAATTTCTGTTTTGACCAAGAGATGCACCAACCTCACAGCCTGTGCCAACTGAGGTTAGACGATATGAGGCAAGCTCTACTGCTCTTTTTGTACCAGCAATATAGCCACCACTTTCTGCAATTCCACCACCTGGATTTTTAATAAGTGAGCCAATTATCATATCAGCACCAACATGGCAAGGCTCTCTTTCCTCACAAAATTCACCATAGCAGTTATCTACAACAATATAAGCATTTGTTCTTGCTTTTATAAAGTCGCAAGCCTCTTTGATTTGGTCAATTGTAAGAGTTGGACGGTTTAAATAACCCTTTGAGCGCTGAATAAAAACAACCTTTAAATTGTCCTTATGCTCGCTAATTTTTTCGTCTATTTTTTCAAAATCAAGCGCCCCGTCCTTTAAATTGACTTGGTCGTATTTAACACCGAAATCAGCAAGTGAGCCATCTCCATTTGCACCATTTATGCCAATAACCTCACAAAGAGTATCATATGGCTCGTTGGTGATAGAAAGCATAACATCATTTGGACGTAATAAGCCAAAAAGACCGATAGAAAGCGCGGTTGTGCCGTTAGGTATAGTGTGCCTTACAAAAGCGCTTTCCGCCCCAAAAACCTCGGCATAAACCTTATCAAGAGTATCTCTGCCTATATCGTCATAGCCATAGCCTGTTGTACCAGAAAACATAGAATCAGAAACGCGATTTTCCTTAAATGAGGAAAGCACGCGAGCTGTGTTTTCATATGAAACCTTGTCAATTTCCTTGTATATATCAGCAAGTGCAATTTCAGCCTCACTTGCTATTTTTAAAATCTTCTCAGAAAACATTTTTTCTCCTATTTGGAATTAAACACAGGCAAAGAAAAATCCCCACCTGTGTCTAAATTTCATTATTTAAGCTTTGCATTTGCCTTGAGTCTTAGCTGTGTATTTAGAATCTTTTTACGGAGACGAATTGACTTTGGTGTTACCTCGATTAATTCGTCCTCTGCAATATATTCAATAGCTTGCTCAAGTGACATAACTCTTGGTGGAGTTAAGATAAGCGCCTCGTCTGCACCCTTTGAACGAATAGCAGTTAAATGCTTTTTCTTACATACATTAACAACAATGTCCTCCATCTTTGGGCACTCACCAACTATCATTCCTTCATAAACTGGGGTTTGAACTCCGATGAACATAGCACCTCTGTCCTGAGTATTGAAAAGACCATAGGAAGTAGCCTCACCATCCTCAGACGCGATAAGTGAGCCTGTGTATCTTGTAACAACATCACCCTTAAATGGTTGATAGCCATCAAATAATGTATTTAAAATACCCTCACCCTTTGTGTCAGTCATAAATTCACTTCTGTAACCGAATAGGCATCTTGAAGGAATTAAATATTCAAGACGAGTTCTTGTACCTACCTTACCCATTTCAAGAAGCTCACCCTTACGAGAGCCAAGCTTTTGAACAACAGCACCAACTGCATCATCAGGAACGTCAATTGATACTCTTTCCATAGGCTCATGAAGAGTACCATCGATTGTTTTATAAAGAACACGTGGAGTTGAGCAACAAAGCTCATAGCCCTCACGGCGCATATTTTCAATAAGAATTGAAAGGTGCATCTCACCTCTGCCGGCAACCTTAAAGGAGTCGGTTGTGTCACCATCAGTTACACGTAGTGAAACGTCCTTAAGTGTTTCCTTGTAAAGACGGTCTCTTATTTGACGGGAGGTAACAAATTTACCCTCTTTGCCTGCAAATGGGCTATCATTTACGCTAAAGGTCATTTCCATTGTAGGTTCAGAAACCTTAACAAATTCAAGTGGCTCTGGATTTTGAGGTGAGCAAATTGTATCACCAATTGAAAGCTCCTCAACACCTGCAAAGCAAACGATATCACCAACTGTTGCAGTTGTAGCTGGTGCCTTTGAAAGACCCTCAAATTGATAGATAGAAACTATCTTTGCACGTCTTGGCGCTTCATCTGAGTGGTAGTTGCAAACTGAAACCTCTTGGTTTACCTTAAGTGTACCACGCTCAATTCTACCAACACCGATTTTACCAACATACTCGTTATAGTCAATAGCTGAAACAAGAAGCTGTAAATCCTCATCCTCTTCGCCCTCTGGCTCAGGAATATAGTCAATAATTGTATCAAGTAAGGGCTTTAAGTCCTTGCCCTCAACGTCAGGTGAAAATGAAGCTGTACCAGCTCTACCTGAGCAGAAAAGCATAGGAGAGTCAAGCTGTTCGTCTGTTGCGTTTAGGTCAATTAAAAGCTCCAAAACCTCGTCAATAACCTCGTGAACACGAGCATCCGGACGGTCAATTTTATTAACAACAACAATAATTCTATGGTTTAATTCCATCGCGTTACGAAGAACAAATCTTGTTTGTGGCATTGGTCCCTCTGCTGCGTCAACGAGCAAAATAACACCATTAACCATCTTAAGAATACGCTCAACCTCACCTCCGAAGTCTGCGTGACCGGGGGTGTCTATAACGTTTATCTTAACGTCCTTATAGTGAATAGCGGTATTCTTTG
>JAZOCP010000249.1:0-4208 GCA_045596585.1 Eubacteriales bacterium | reverse complement strand
CGTTGTTTCCCGTGCCACATACAATTAATATTTTTGGTTCATTATAATTATTTAGTGGTAGGTTTTTATATATTCCATAGGCGGCATTATGCATTAGTGAACTTGAGGGAATATTATTCTTAATTGTATAGCTATCGCTTTTGCGCATATTATCAACACTTAATATTTCTTTCATATTCCCTCCTTGTTTTTATTTTTTATAGCAAAGGCAACCACCAAAGCAACCAAACACTCTTTGCTTATAGCATTCCCCACACTCGCATTTTGATAGCTTGTGCACAAGGCGAGTGTCTATTTCCATAAAGAAGTGGTTTTTTAAATCACCTATGCTTTTAAAATCGTCTATTTTTACCTTGTAATTGCTCATACCAAAGCAACGAGTTGCTGTTTTGTCTGGGTATATATCTACAATCGGGGCGCAAACGGATGCTTCACCTGTAAAAATTCTTTTTTCGTGCTCGTTTTCATACGTTAAGCTACTAAGGAAGTCAAGCTCCTTTTCTTCATAAACGCAAGATGGTATTGCATTGCAGTCATATGCTGGCATTACCCCTATTTTTTTGAGCTTCTTGCAGAGGCTTAAAAGCGTAGGCTTCATTTTATTATAGTAGCTAAATGCACCCATTTCTTTGTCCCTTGGAATTACAACACTTAATCTAACCCTATTAAATTTAAATTCCTTAAGAATTGAAAGCTGGTCGGTAAAATCTTGGTTTTCCTTGTATATATTTATTCCGATGGTTAAGTGTGTTTTTGGCATGTAATAAAGGAGATTTTTAATGTTTTCTCTTATTTTCTCAAGATTACTTTTGCCAATTTGCTCACTTGAATTTACATTAACTAAAAAGTGAATTTTATGGCTAAGCAGTTCTTTATTAACCCTATCAAGGTAAATACCATTTGTAAAAACCATAACGGAATTTACATAATATGAGTTATTTAGAATAGCTAAAAAATCATTTATTTCCTTATGTAGAAGTGGCTCACCACCTATTAAGCCGATTTGTCCCTCATCCTTTAAAAAGTCAAGTATTTCAAGGAAGGTATCCTTTGTTATATTGCCATCTCCCTTTTCGGTCAAGTCGTGGGCAAAGCAATATTCACATTTTAAATTACACCTTGAGGTAAGCGCTATATTTGCCATTTTATATCTCCTTTTGTTATATCCCCTTTATTTTATCACATAATCCTCTTTTTTTCAAGGTAAGAGTCCTTGATTTATACCTTTAATTATGTTAAAATCAAATAAAGAGCTTTTGTTTGGAGGCAAGATATGATTTATACTATAAAAAACGAAAATTTAACTGTAGAGATCAATTCCCTTGGTGCAGAAATACATAGCGTTAAGGGTAATGGCTGTGAATATATGTGGCAGGGCAACCCCGAGTTTTGGGCAGGACGTGCGCCTATTATGTTCCCTATTTGTGGTAGGTTTTTTGGTGGAAAATATACATACCTTGGCAAGGAATATGAAATGGGCTCTCATGGCTTTGCAAGGCACAGTGAATTTATTTTAAAGAGCCAAGGCGTCTCAGCACTTACCCTTAGCCTTTATGCAAACGAAAAATCAAGAGAGATTTACCCATTTGAATTTTGCTTTGATGTAACATTTTCACTTTTTGGTAGTAAATTACGTGTTGAATATAAGGTGACAAACACTGATAAGAAGGACTTAATTTTTGCCCTTGGTGGTCACCCTGCCTTTAATGTACCTCTTGAAAATGGTCTTGATTTTGAAGATTATTTAGTTGAATTTGAAAAAAGCTGTGATGCAATAAGGCTTGAGCTTTCTCCTACCTGCTTTTGCACCTACGAGGACAAAATTTACACACAGGGTGGCACAAAAGCGATAAATTTAAAGCATGAGCTTTTTGATAATGATGCTATTTTTCTTTATAACACTCCTAAAAAAATCAAGCTTTATTCAAAAAAAGGTGAACGAAGTGTAACGCTTGAATTTGGCATGATGAAATATGTTGGTCTTTGGCATGCAACTAAAAAGCCAGCGCCTTATCTTTGTATTGAGCCATGGTCCTCTATTCCATCAAAGGATGGTGTAGTTGATGATTTATTAACCAAGCCAGAAATGATACACTTATCTCCAAGCTATACACACAAAAGATATTTCGATATTAGCTTTAACTAAAAAAAGAAGCCACATGTGTGGCTTCTTTTATTTTACTTTTTGCCTGTGTAATTATTGTACGACACAGTTATTGATGTGTTTTCATGTGTGGTGCCATTGATATATGAAATTTCATTTCCAACAACGAAGTAGCCACTACAATGGAAGAGTGCATCCTTGTTTTCTATATTTGTTATCTTTAATTGGAAAATAGAATACTTAGCACCTGTAAAGTCTGCCTTTATAGCACCCTCCTTTGCCTCTCCACTTACATCAAGTGGGCAAAGGTCATCTTGTACCTTTGAGGCAATTAAGCCATAGCTAATTTCAGTGCCAAGGTACTTTTCATAAGATTCAATTGCATCCTTATTAAAGGTTATGCCAAGGACAACTGCTGTCGAGGTTGAATCCTGTGAGTAGCCCTTTGAGGTGACAAGTGCTGGGATTTCAGTTGTTTCACCGTGTGTACAGCCAGTATTTAAGCAACCGCTTATATAGACACCAACATTTGTATAGCCATTTGAATAATCATAGCTTTCACCAAGGTTATGAACAAGTGCCTCAATTATTACGTTTTGACAAGCTGAGCAAAGTGCCTCGGTTGTGCAGTCGCCATCATCCTCTACTGTATGGTTGCCTGTTGCAGGAATTGTTTTTCCAGCATTTGTGTCGCAGGCAATACATTTTACACCATCAAAGCCTTCAAGTCCACATGTTGGTGCGGTGTATAGTTGTGCGCCATAATGTGTATGGTTTTCCATCACGAAGGTGCCCCTGTCCTCGGTAATATCGTTGCCCTCATTTGTAAGAATGTGTGAGGTTTCAACAACGCCATTACCTGAGCAGAAATAAAGTCTTATAAAGTTATCGCCAACCTGTGTTAAGCTTTGTGGTGATGCCGATGCAATATCAAGGTCAAGTGTACCTGTTGAGGTGTTATCAACAATTACAGCGCCAAGCGCACCTGTTTGCTTATCTGTATATGCATAAACCTTAGCTTGAACCTCGCTTAGACTGTTTTGTGCAAAATAGATATTTGTTTGCGCACCCCAGTTAACGTAAGTATGTCCATCAATATATAGCTTTGTCATTTTTCCAAGGAATACCATGGTAAATGTCTGACTTGAATCAGCAGGATAGCAACCAGAAAAGCCCTCGTCATCAATGCTTGTTATTCCCTCTGGGAATATAAGAAGTGAGTTAAGATTTTTAGTTCCAGATAAAAACTCATTTCCTAAGGTTGTAAGGTTTCTTGGCAAATATGGGCTTGCGAAGTAAAAATTTGCTCCACAAAATGCCTTTGAGCCAATTGATTCAACAGAATCAGGGAGTGTAACCTTGCCAATGAGTGTGTTTAAAAAAGCATTATTTCCAATGGTTTTGAGCTCCGTGTTTTTAGAAAGATCAAGCTCTCCTCCTAACTTTTTGTCGTTTGCAAAGCCGTCTATTAAGGTTAACTTGGTAAGGCTTTCAAATTGGAAATATTCAAGCGCTGAGCAGTTCTCGAAGGTGTAGTCCTCAATCGCTGTCATTAAGCTACCTTCGCGTATGTAAACCTTTTTCAAGGTAGTATTGTTATTGAAAGCTGTTGACTGTGCAACGGTGACAGATTTTGGAATTGCAATTTCTGTAACGTTTTTCTCGTAGTGCGTTCCTCTACCCCATACTCCATTGTTACGAAGATGAGTCATACCCTCTGGAAATTCAACGTAAAGAGTTGCACCTCTTTCATATGTTTTGCCCGATTTTGAATTTACATATGCATATTCAACCTCACTAACCGCAACATAGTCTGCGGAGCTTCCAGATGGCTCAATAATATACCAAGTAGGATAAGCAGTAAGGGTACCGTCAGTTGCCTTTAGAATTACTAAGGCTGAATCATCCTTAAAACGCGCTTGCATTGAAGCGTTGTTACCAAGCGAGCTTGCAACTGACTCAGGCGTTGCGTCATCATATTTCACAACAGGCACCTCGTGGGTAACGCCACTTGCATCAGTATATTCAATAGTTGTTCTTGTTTCGTCATATGGGCTTGCTGAAACGCCTATGATAAAAAGACAAGCAAGTGCCATAGTTAAAA
>JAZOCP010000248.1:0-19799 GCA_045596585.1 Eubacteriales bacterium | reverse complement strand
AACAAAGGAGTACGGACGATTTGTTCGTACTCCTTTTCACACGCATTGCCCTGCAAGGTATAGTGTGTTACACTTATAAAAGCGTATTGTCGGGCGGTAAATATAAGTGAAATGTTTTGCCAAGCAAAACGTGAAATAATGCGCTAACGCACATTGTGAAATATCTCACTTCGTTCGATGTGAAATGAAATTTGCCCACGTTCGCGCATGCGAACATTTCACATTTGCAAAGCAAATATTTCACTGCGAAGCGATTTCACTTGCCCGCAAGGGCAAATTTCGTTGGGCGACCTGCTTTACAGTAGGTCGCCCAAAGCCTCCTTTTTTATTCAATTTCGTACACAGGGCCCTAAAAAAATTATTCCCAAATAGCAATTTCACCATCTACATAGCACCAAAGGATGCTATTGCCTTTTAGTCCCTTTCGTCCCTGTGAAATAGGTAATCAAGGGCTTTGAAGATATAGGCAGCGGCGCCATTTCTTACCTCGTCTCTGCCGATTTGACCGAAGTTTATTGTTTTTGAATCAAGTGTGCCATTTAGGTAAACGCCAAAGCAAACCGTACCAACAGGCTTAGCTTCTGTGCCACCGTTTGGTCCCGCAATTCCTGTTATACCAATGCCAATTTCAGCACCGCTTATACGTGCAACGCCATATGCCATTTCACGCGCAACCTCCTCGCTGACAACACCATAGGTGTTGATGGTTTCTTTATTTACACCGAGAAGCTTAATTTTTGATTCATTTGCGTATGTAATATATGATTCGTTTAAAACAGAGGAGGAGCCAGATACGGAAACAAGACGTGCGCAGGCAAGCCCGCCCGTGCATGACTCAGCAAAGGAAATATGATAGCCATTTTCCTTTAGGTATAAATAAACCTTTTCCTCGTATGAAAGAATATTGTCCATTGATTTCTCCTTAGAAGTAATTTTAAAAATTATATCATAATTAATATGCCTTGTCAAATTTTCTTGAAATTCTAAATTTTGTATGCTATACTATTGACTGATATAAAATAAAAAGAGCGCCGAAACGGCAAAAATCCATTTCGGCGTGGAGCTGATGGTGAGATTCGAACTCATGACCTGCTGATTACGAATCAGCTGCACTACCACTGTGCTACATCAGCGTTGAGCATAATTATTTTACTATAAAGATAAATTTCTGTCAAGGGGGTTCGGTTATGAATTTATGTGATGTGCAAACCGTCAAAAAAATAATGGCGCGTTTTTCAACAGGTACAAAAAAGAGCTTTGGTCAAAACTTCTTAATAAACGAAGAAGTGCCATATAACATAGCTAAGGAAAGCTACGGCTATCACAAAAGAATTCACGGCGCAAAAAAGAGCGCTGTTATTGAAATCGGACCTGGAATTGGCTCACTCACATCTGAGCTTTGTCGTCTTTACGACAAGGTAATAGCTATTGAAATAGACAAGACCTTAATTCCCGTGCTTGAATATACCCTTGCAGAGTTTGATAATTTAGAAATTATCAATGAGGACTTTTTAAAGCTTGATTTAGGCGCACTTTTAGATGGCGAGCTTGACGGGTACGAGATTTCAGTATGCGCAAATTTGCCATACTACATAACAACACCTATTATAATGGCGCTACTTGAAAATGCAAGAAAAGAGGACGGTACCTCGCGCTTTACCTCAATTACAGTAATGGTGCAAAAGGAGGTTGCCCTTCGCTTATCTGCTGATAACACAAAGTCAGATTATGGCGCAATTACAGCCTCAATTAACTATTATGGAGAGGTAAAAAAGCTATTTGATGTTGGCCCTGAAAACTTTTTGCCAGCGCCAAAGGTGACCTCAAGCGTTGTAAGAATTGAGCTATTTAGAGAGAAGAAATATCAAGTACAAAGCGAAAAAATGCTATTTTCAGTAATAGCTGGTGCATTTTCACAGAGGAGAAAAACACTATTAAACTCGCTTTGCTCAACCTTTGGTAATATTCCAAAGGACAAAATATCAAAAATAATAGAAAACTGTGGCTTTGATTTAACAATAAGAGGCGAAAGGCTTTCAATTGCGGACTTTTGCCACTTAAGTGACGAGTTTTCAAGGGAAACAAAATAAAATACCAAGGCAAGAAAAATGTAGTCTTGCTTTATAAAGAGGTAAAAATGCTATACGGTACACTTGCAAATGTGGGCACGGTTGTTGTCGGCTCACTTTTAGGCCTTTTGCTTGCTAAGTTCTTTAACAAGTCAAAAAGACTAAGAAAGCTACCCGATGCTTTAATGAAGGCAATTTCCTTATGTGTTATTTTCATAGGAATTAAGGGTGCGTTTGACTCTAAAAATTTCATAATAGTTTTAATTTCGCTTATTGTTGGCACACTAATTGGCTCACTAATTAAAATTGACTCGCTACTTAAAAAATTTGGCGACTTTATTGAAAGAAAGCTTGTTAAAAAGAAACCACAAGAGCCAGTAATTGATGGGGAAGAGGTATCAAGCGAGGAGCCGATTATGGAAAAAAGCTTTTCTCGTGCATTTGTTTCAACAACCTTGACCTGTTGTGTTGGCGCTATGGCAATTACAGGTGCCTTGAAGGCAGGTATATCTGGCGACCACAGTATATTATATGCAAAAAGCGTGCTTGACTTTATCACCGCGTTTGTATATTCATCATCACTTGGAATAGGTGCTATTTTAGCAGTGGTGCCAATTTTCTTATACCAAGGCATAATTGAGCTTGGTGCAGGGGCACTATCGGTTGTTCTTGAGGCATCAGTAAATGAAATGTCAGCTGTTGGCTCACTAATTGTAATGGGTCTTGGCTTAAATATGCTTGGCGCTACTAAAATTAAGGTTGCCAACATGCTACCGGCTGTGTTTATTCCTATTTTACTTTGTATGCTACCATGCTTTAATTAAAAAGTGGGTGCAAGTCGTTTGACTTGCACCCTTGTTTTATTTAGAAAGCTCAAGGGTAATGGTTTGACCCTTTTTAAGTGTAACTACAAAATACTCGCCACTCTTGTTTACTTCCTTTAGTTCGCCCTCGTTTTTAAGGCTTGGGTAAGCAACTGAAAGGAGCTTAAGAGTTAAATCTTTAGTTGCTTTAAGAGTTACAAAAGCAGTAGATTTTTCCCATTTTATCGACACGTGTGCGCCAATTTGTGTTTGTAAGCCACTAATCTCACCACTTTCCCATTCGCTTGGCAGTGCTGGTAAAATTTCAACTACACCACGTGGGGTAGAGTAAAGAAGCATTTCATAAACAGCAGCAGTAAAGCCCATGTTTGCATCAATTTGAAATGGTGGCTTTCCACAATGAATATATTTAAGGGTAACACCCATGTTACGCCAGTCGTTGTGGTAGGTAAATAGGTTTTCACCCGTGCAGAAGCGAAGGAGCAATTCAAGGCATTTCTTAGCGCCATTTGCATCCTTTAATCTTGCATAAATGTTAGCCATGTGGGCAAGTGACCAGCCTGTTTGCTCTCTTAAGCCGATAACAAGTCTTTTTTCAACTGCAACCTTCATTGCATCAAATAGCAAGCCACTTTCACGTCCAACCTCGTAGGCAGGGAATAGTGGGTAAATGTGTGACTGGTGACGGTGGTGATAGTTATCGAAAAAGTCAGGGTGTAGCCACTCCTTGATTGCACCATCCTCGTTTATTTCATATTCTGGAATTGCTAAAAGCATCTTTTTCCAAGCGCTAACCTTGTCGCCGTCAACACCTAAAATGGTAGCTGACTCAATTAGGTTGGTTAAAAGCTCCTTTAGTAATGCAAAATCCATTGTTGGGTTAATTGAAACGCTAATTTCTCCACCACCAACAAAATTACCATTTGGTCTGTTTTCAGGTGAGTCGGCAGGGTAGGATTTTAGTTTTCCGTTTTCGTCATAAACATAAAAGTCCTCGTAGAAAAGCGCACTTTCCTTCATAAATGGGTAAGCCCTTTCCCTTAAAAATTCAAGGTCAGAGGTGTACTGATAATATTCGTAGTAAATTGCGCTAATCCAAGCGGAGCTACCCGTCCAATAAAGCACGTGAGGCTGTAAATTTTTCTTTTTACCACAGCCATTGTCCATAAATAGTGGCAAAAGCAAACCACGACAGCCATATAGCTTGCGTGCGTTTTCACGATAGTCCTCTTTAAAGCTATCGTATAGGTTGAATAGTGGCAAAAGCGCTTCGCTAAGCCCACCCTTGCAAGCCTGCCAGTATGCCATTTGAATATTTTCATTGTTAAAGTATGTGCATGACCAAGCAGGAGAGTAGTCACCATTCCAGTTGCCCTGTAAATTTGCAGGTAAGGAGCAGTTAATTGAGCAAGAAATTAAAAGATATCTACCATAGTCTGCCATTTTTTCAACCAAGCGTGTATCAACCATGCCATTGTAGCTATCTAAAAGTAGCTCGTTTGTTGATTTGTTTTCACCGCTTGAAAGGGAAAGCTTGGTTCTATTAAATAACTCGCTAAATATTTTTTTGTGTGAATCTAACATGCTATCAAAATCACCGAGTGAAGAAAGCGAAGCCAAAAGACCCTCGTAGTCTGGGGCGTTTTTCACGTTTAGAGCTAAAACTGTTTCCTGTGAGCCTTTAATTTCTAAAAATCCATTAAAGCTTGCATCACCAGACATATCAATTTTTCTTTTCTTATGTGTGCCAAAGGAAATTGTGCCGTCAGTTGATAAAACCTTGAGCATAGCGGAGTAATTTAAGCCACCCTGTGTCTTAAATTCAGTATAAATTCCGTCCTTTAGAGCTTCTGTTTTTTGCTCGCTTGCGCCACCCATATCTGGTAGGTCGTAAAGGTCGTGCTTTTCAAGGGCAAGTCTAAATGAAAGGTTATCTCCCTTTATTCTGATTAGCACAACACCATTTTCGTGCGAGGTGAAGATTTCCCTTGTATAAGGCTTTGAAAGCTCACTATATGAAACTGTGCAAACGCCATTTTCCATATCAAGTATGCGACTATAATTTGTAAATGCGTCCTTATTTTCAAAAAGCATATGTAAATCAAGCGCAGGGTAGTATTTTCCACTTGATGGCTCATATTTCTTTTCTCTTAGTAGGTTTTCATAATAGCTCTCAGCTGTTATGTAATCCCCTTTGTCCATAAGCGCCCTTACCTCATTTAGTGCGTAGGAAATATCAGGGATTTCCTTGTCCTCGCACCAGTTAAAAAGCGCTTCGTGGTTTATTAAAATTCTTTCGTCATAAACCGCACCATAAACAAGCGCACCAAGAGTACCGTTTCCAAGTGGGGTAGCATCATTCCAGCGAGAAGCTGGGTATTTATTTATAAGTATTTTTTCCATATAGCCTCCAAAAAAAGAGAAGTTAAGTAAAGTATATCACAAAGGAGCGCTTTGTGTCAACTTTATATCTTGACATTTACATAAGTAAATGATAAAATCAAAATATCAAGCAAAATTTCTTTTAAGGAGTTATTTATGAGCATTCAGGAAGAAAGAGCAATAAGAACAAAGGGCTACTGCTATGACCGTTTTGGTATGTTTATACACTGGGGACTTTACGCAGTGCCTGCCGATAATGAGTGGATTCGCTCAAGAAATAGAATAACAATAGAGGACTACCAAAAATATTTTGATACCTTTGACCCTGTAAACTATGACCCTAAAAAATGGGCTAAGCTCGCTAAGGAAGCGGGAATGAGGTATGCGGTTTTAACAACTAAGCACCACGATGGCTTTTGTCTTTTTGATACAAAATATACAGACTATAAGGCGACAAACACTCCAGCTGGGCGTGACCTTGTAAGAGAATATGTTGATGCTTTTCGTGCCGAGGGAATTAAGGTTGGCTTTTACTATTCGTTGCTTGATTGGCACCACAGGGACTACCCAGCTTATAAAGATGCGCACCACCCAATGAGAGGCAATGAAGCCTATAAGCATCAAAATGGTGAGCATTTCGAGCGCTATGTTGAATATATGCACAACCAAGTAAGGGAGCTACTTACTAACTATGGAAAAATTGATATTATGTGGTTTGACTTCTCCTATGATGATATGACAGCGGAGAAGTGGCATGCAAGTGAAATGGTAAAAATGGCACGTGAGCTTCAGCCACATATTATCATTGATAATCGTATGGGTGGGGATGTTACCTCCAGCGAGCCAGAAATTTATTCTGGTGACTTTGCATCTCCCGAGCAAATGATTCCTGCCTGGGGCGTGCGCGATGTTTTTGGAAACCCAGTTCCTTGGGAAACCTGTATTACCTTGAATGGTCACTGGGGCTATAACGCAAGGGACTTAAACTACAAGAGCGCAAAAAATGTTATTAATATGCTAATGGAGTGCGTAAGCAAGGGTGGCAATCTACTTCTAAACGTAGGTCCTGATGCAAAGGGAAATATTCCTGAAATGAGCATTGAGGTTTTACGCGAGGTTGGTGAGTGGATGCGCCTAAACTCTGAGTGTGTTTATGGCTGTGGAATTGCAGATATTCCAAAGCATGACTGGGGTAGAATTACAAAGGGAAAAGGTGCAATTTACCTCTACGTACAAGATACCTGCTGTGAAAATATTGCAATTTATGATTGCCCATATAAGGCAAAGGGAGCTGTGCTTTTAGCTGACGGAAGTGAAATTTCTATGGCTGACCCATGGAATAAGGACAGCTATATGGTTAAGGGTAAGGAATGTATTTTTGTCCAAACACCAGAGTTTAGAAACCTAAACGGGAACAAAAACGTAATTAAAATTTACATCGAGGAATAATGCAAAATCAGACACGTGGTCGATAAAAATTCTAAAAAAGAGCTACATAAGTGGCTCTTTTTTCTTTGCTTGTGCAAAGGGAAAAGGTGTCTATATTTTGCGCGAATATTCGTTGCGCGAATAATTTAAATTATAAAATAAATGTAAACTGTTTGGTTTTATATTGACATTTGGGAGATATTTTGATAAACTATTTCTAACTATTTTTATATATTATTATGGAAAGGGAGGCTGATACAATGGAAAAGGAAAAGAATGTATCAACGTATAACCAATCCGTAAGCGATGATAGCGCACTATCAAGAAGAGATAGAAAAAAAGCGAGGAAAAGAAGAATAAAGGAAAGCAAAAGGCAAACTGGCTTTTATGCATTTAGAACAAAGGATGCAATAATAAGAGCTATAAAGGCTATTTTAGTTGGTATTGCTGTTGCACTTTTAGTTGGTGGTATTTACACAATTATCACTAAGGTTATTCCGCTTACGCTATACCCGCTTCACCCCTTGGTAATAGCACTTGTTTTCATTTCGATGTTCCTTGTGCTTGGAATTGTAATGGCTATTGCATTTGTTCCAGCATTTGCAATTTCGTTTTTCGGACTTAGACGAGGAGATAAATCATTTGCAAAGACTATTGATGAGCAATTTTATCTAAAGGAATCAATGCAAACAATGCTTGAGCACGCAGGCGATAACTCGGAAATGGCAAGCTTACAGCGTGAGGGCGTAAAAGAAAAGGTAAATGGACTCAGACACAGAATGCTAAAGCCGAAAAAGCTTTACATCTACATAATCTCCGTGCTTCTTAGCGCACTGTTTATTTGGATTACATTTTGCATTCCATACAGAATAATTAAAGAAGAGCCAGTGACTGCAACGTTTAAACTCACCGATATGCAAGAGAAAAAGCTAAAGCAGATAGAAGCGAGTGTAATGAGCTCAGATATGAAATCTCCCGCTAAGGAAGAGGTGGCAGAGGAAATAGCTGCCCTTACAAATGCCTTGAAGGTAACAACAGATTTTGATACTGCAAAAAGCTTAGTTGAGCTTTCAGTTGGCAATGGGTCTTTAGAAGGCCATATAGATATGCTTACCAAAAAAGCGGGCACAGCCTATGCATTGCACGATATTTTGGTTGAGGACGATACAGCCTTTGTGCGTGAAATTGGTAGGCTTTTAACCAAGCTTGATTCTGAGCGCTTTAAGGAAAAGCGCGAGATTATAAGACAGTCCTTCGTGCATAAGGATTTTAGCAAGCAGGACGAAGAGGGTGTCGAGATTGAAATTGATATGGAAAAGGTCACAAGCGACACTGTTAAGCTTCTAAGAGACAACGCAAGTGAATTAAAGAGAGCGCTTGAGTTAAGTGGCATTGACTCAGCTGACAGTCTTTACATGGCGCTACTAAAGGTAACAATTGATATGGAAGCACTTGCGAGTGAACTTGAAGATGGCTCGATAAACTACCACAACGCCGTTGGTAGAGACGAGGGCAAGGGAGAGCTTATAAATGTTATAAGCAATGGTATTTATTTTGCACTTGACAAGCAAAATATAAGCTACTCAGTTGGCTTTGGTGCATCTGACGAAATAAGAGAAATGTTCCCCGAGTTTGGACTTAAGGCTCCTCAAAGAGAGGACAACAAAAATGAAAAGAAGGAAAACGATAAGGAAGACGAGGAGAACGATGAGGAAAAGGACACCGATGGTGGCGCTGGTGACGGTGACGTTTTCGGTAGTAACGACTTGATATACGACAAGGAGCATGGCCAAATTAAATATGGTGAGGTTATTGATAAATATCACCAAATAATGAATAGCTCAAGCTATACAGAAGAGCAAAAGAAGATAATGCAAGAATATTTTGACATCCTATATAGAGGACTCGAGGACGAGAAAGGTGAATAAAATGGAAAACGAAATCATAAAAGTATATTTTGTGGGTGACCAAATCCCAGCAGAAGAGAATAATAATACCCCAAGGGAAAGGGTAAAAATGTTCAGCCAAAAGGTTAAGGCAATTAAGGACGAATTAAAGAAGGACGTTGTAGGACAAGGGGAAATTATTGACAATGTAATTGTTGCAATAGTTGCAGGTGGAAACGTGCTTCTTGAGGGTGTGCCAGGCGTTGGTAAAACTCGTTTGGTTCGTTCCCTTGGTAGGGTTCTTTCCTTGCCATTTTCACGTATCCAATTTACACCTGACCTAATGCCATCTGACGTTACAGGTGCAAACGTTGTTGAAAAGGACGAAAATGGCAGACTAAACACTAAGTTTAGAAAGGGTCCTATCTTTGCAAACCTCGTTCTTGCAGACGAAATTAACCGTGCTACTCCAAAAACACAGTCAGCTATGCTTGAGGTAATGCAGGAGCATAAGGTAACTGTTGGTAATGAGGTGCATAAGATAGCTGAGCCATTTTTCGTGCTCGCAACTGAAAACCCAATTGAGCAGGATGGTACATACCCACTTCCTGAGGCTCAAATGGACCGTTTTGTGTTCAAGCTAATTGTTAATTTCCCATCAGATGCTGACCTTGTTGATATCGTTAAGATGACACAAAAAACTCTTGATGAAACAGCAAGTGCAGTAATTACAGGCGAGGAAATTCTTGAAATGAGAAGACTTGCATCTGATGTTTTAGTTGCAGATGAGGTTTTAAGATATGCAATTAAGCTTGTTTCAGGCACACACCCAGAATTAAAGACATGTGCACCAAGCACAAAGAAATATGTAAAATATGGTGCTTCCCCACGTGCGGCACAAGCACTTGTTACATGCGCAAAGGTAAAGGCGCTCATGGAAGGAAGATACAATGTATCTTATGATGATATTAATGAGCTTGCGTACCCTGTACTTCGTCACAGAATAAAGGTTAACTTTACAGCTGTAAATGATAAGCTTGGCGTTGATGATGTAATTGAAATGATAATTAAGGAGACCAAAAAGGTTAAAAAATGAGTAAATTCACAATAAACGAGGAGCTTTTGGCTCAAATTGAGTCACTTCAAAGCCTTCTCAAAAATAATGTTGCCGGTATGTTTGGCGGAAACCGTCAGTCAAAAAGCTACGGCTCATCTTGTGAATTTGCAGATTATCGGGATTATATGCCAGGGGACGATATCAATAAAATAGACTGGAATGCATATGCCAGATTTGATAAGCTATACCAAAAGCTATACTATGACGAAAGGCAGATGCATACAAGAATTTATATTGATGCAAGCCGTTCGATGATACATGGAAACCCAGAAAAGGCAGAGATGGCGCTAAAGATAGCTGCCGCTATTGCTTATTTGTCCGTTTGCGAGATGGACAAGGTTTCTATATATGCAATTCATGGTAGTCAGGTTGAAGAGGTAATTAGCGGTATGGTAGGCAAGGAGTCCTATCTTTCAACAATCGGCAAGCTAAACAACATTGAATTTCGCGGAGATATGCATATAAGCGATGCTATTTTACCCTCAAATGTTGGTAGGGGCGATGGCTATTCGGTTGTAATTTCCGACTACTTGACAGAAGAAAACTATGAAAGCGCAATTGACCACCTCGTATCTAAAAAGAGGGACGTTATGTGCATTCAGGTTTTATCAGCAGATGAGCTAAATCCTCAGGTAAGAGGCAAGATGCGTCTTTTTGACTCAGAGGATTCGGTAAAAATGTTTAAAAAGAAGATAGACAAGGACGTAATAAGGGCTTATAAGGAAGCGCTTAAGTTCGTCATTGACAGAATCAAAAATTATTGCGAGGCAAGAGGGGCAAGCTACCTTTTGGCTCCGGCTAATGTTAGCATTTTTGAGGTATTCTTCGGTAAAATGGTAGATTTGGGGGTGCTTAAATGAGACTTTTGTACCCTTGGTGCTTCTTTGTAATTTTATTAATTCCAATATTGCTTCTTATCTACATTTTAAGAAGCCATTATACAGAGCACACAGTAAACTCTACATACATATGGACCCTTAGTGAGAGGTTTAAGAAGAGAAGAAATCCACTTAGTGGAATTACAGGCATAATTTCACTTCTTTTACAGCTACTATTTATATTCATAATCATAATCGCACTTGTTTCTCCTATTTTTATTCTTAGAAATAGGGCAAGTGAATATTGCTTTGTGCTTGATGCATCAGAGAGTATGAATATGGAAAGCGAGGGTAAGACTCGCTTTGAAAGGGCAAAGGACGAAATAGAGGAGATTATTTCCTCATCTAAAAAGGGTAGCGAATATACCCTCATCTACGCATCGGGAGAGGCAAGCACTATTTATGGTGGCGTTAAGGACAAGGACTCAGCAATTGAGCGCCTTAACGAATTAAAGCCATCTTATGTTGAAAACACAACCGAAACCTTGCGTGGTGTAGCACAGGATTTCTTTAGTGAAAAGCCAGGTGCTGAGATTTACATTTTAACAGATAAGAATTACCAAAAAACTCAAAATGTAAATGTTATAAATGTTTCAAAAAATGAAACAAACTTTGGTATAACCAGCCTTGAGTGTAAAACAATTGTAGAGGCAAATGGCGATGTTATGCTTTATGCCGATGGAAAAATAAGCTCATATAAGGACGCAGGAGATTTAACTCTTAAGCTATTTGTTGATGGCAGTGAGCAAGCGATGGCTGAGCAAAAAATTCAAATAGGCGCAAATAAGCGCGATGAGGCATTTAGCTTCTCGGTTAAGCTAAATACACCAAGCTTCTCAAGTGCAAGAGTTATTATTTCAAATAGCGACTCGCTTTTAAATGATAACGAGGCAATTCACTATAACGTAAAAAATGATAAGCAATATAAAACAATTATAGTTAGCAAGACTCCATTTTTCTTCCAAGCGGTAATTGACGCAGTGGGGGATTATGATGTTTTAGCTGTTGAGCCAGAGGAATATGAGCATATCTATAAGGACAAAAGCTATGGTCTTTATATCTTTGATAGCTATACTCCAGAAAGACTACCAGAAAGTGGCACTGTTTGGATGATAAATTCTCAAAGGAATATTGAGAAAACAGGCTTTAACTATCGTTCAGAGGTAGTGCTTGATGGCTATGAAATGCTTGATAAGTCAGAGTCAACAAAAACAGATATTGCTGACATTCTTGAGAATGTAAAGGGCAATGACCTTTATGTAAGTAGGTACTTAAGATACAGCACGTATAATGATTATATGACGTTGTTTTCATGTGATGGTGTACCACTAATTATGGCGGGAGAAAACTCATATGGAAACCGTATGGTTGTTTTCGCATTTAGTCTTCACGACTCAAACCTTGTAATGACAACTGATTTTATAATTCTTATGGGCAATCTACTTAAATATTCATTCCCAGATGTACTTGATAAAACAATCTATACAGCTGGTCAAGGTTTAAAAGAACCCAGTGAGAGTGTTTCAATTAACACAGCTGCAAACATAGATAGTGTTAAGCTGATATCACCAAGTGGAGAGGTAAAATACCTTGACACAAGTGAAACAACTAACACCGTTGTGCCAGATGAAGTCGGTACGTATTTGGTGGAGGTTACAGAGGGTGGCGTAACACATGAGCATAGATTTTATTCAATAGCTCCGACAAATGAGTGTGTGCCAAGTGTGCAAGAGGCAATATTTATACTTGCGGGTGAGCCATCAAATGATCGCTTAGATAGCGAATTTGACCCAAGTATAATCATATTTATTCTATTAATTTTAGTATTTGCGGCAGATTGGGTGGTGTATATGTATGAGAAGCGTCAACTTCGATAATCCATATTTACTACTTTTAGCTATTCCTCTTTTACTTATAGTAATAGTTCCATTCATTATTGCTATAAGAAAGGAAAATAGACAAGTAAGCTCTGCTATTTCATTAGTAATTCACATAGTGATGGTTGTCTTAGTGACTCTTGCCGCAGCGGGACTTAAGATAACCACAGTACGTACAGAAACTATTGTTTATGTAGTTGCTGACGTTTCACATTCGCAGGATGGCGACCTTGATTTAATTGATGAATATATTGATGAAATAAGCGACAATTTACCAAGGAACACAAAGCTTGGTGTTGTTTGCTTTGGTAGAGATGAAAAGCCAGAAATTCTTTATAACCCAGGCGCAAGGCCAAAGAGTGTAAAGGAGGCAAGTAAGGTTACAAAAACAGGTACTGATATTGTTTCCGCCCTTGAATATACCTCAAATCTTTATCGTGATGATGTAATTAAAAAAATGGTGCTAATCACAGATGGTAAAAGCACCAATTCCAATACTCGTGGAAAGCTAATTGCACAAATGTCCGCGCTTGAGCAAAAGAAGATTTCTCTTGATGCAATATTTATAAATACTGCTCTTAGGGAAAATGAGCACGAGGTGCAAATTGCAGATACGTCCTTTGTTAAAAAGACATATCTAAATAACGAATGTACAGCGGGTGTGCTTCTCCAATCAAGCTATGAGGGACAGGTTATGCTAACTGTGTCAATAAAAGCACCAAATAGCGATGAATTTGTTGAACAGCCATACACAATTGAAGATATTTCCTATGGCTATAACACAATAAAAATACCATTAAAAACAGACATAGCGGGAATTTATGAATATTCAGTTACTGTTTTCCCAGATAATGATATTCGACCAGAGAACAATACCTGCGCCTTTTCACAAGAGGTTGATAGTAGTATTGATATCTTGCTTGTAACAGGCGAGGAGCAGGACTCCATAGCACTAAATGAAATATATAAGGACCGTGCAACAATTACAACAGTAATTGCAAAGCCAGGCGACAAGGTTGTTGATTTGCCATATACTGTTGAGGGGCTAACACGCTATGATGAAATTATACTTTCAAACGTAGATATAAGAGCACTTCCTAATGTTACCTCATTTTTAAACGCAGTTGAAATTTCTGTTTCACAGTTTGGAAAAACACTTACCACTATGGGAGATTTGAATATTCAAAACAGAGATGACGATTCTCTTGACTCTCTTGGTGAGATGCTTTCTGTAAACTATGGAAATACAAATTCCAACACAAAAATGTACACCCTTGTGCTTGATACCTCGCATAGTATGAACCAAGCATATAAGCTAAAGGCTACAAAGGATGCTGCAAAGTCACTTTTATCACTTCTTTCCGATGATGATATGGTATGTATCATTTCATTCTCGGGTGATATTGAAACAGCACAGCCACCAGTAAGGCTTGGCGATGCAAGATTTAAAATCAATCAAATGATTGATGGTCTTGAAACCTCACAGGGCACATACGTAGGTGCTGCGCTTAACCGTGCGCTTAACATAATGAAGGGCTACGATTATAGAGAGAAGCAAATTATGCTTATCTCTGATGGTAAAACCAATAGCTACGATAAGTATGACCCAATGCAGGTTTCAACCCTTTTAAAGAATTACAATATAGTTGTATCAACTATTAATGTTGTAACGGTTGATGAGGACTCAGAGACCTTGCTTCAAAATATTGCAACCAAAACAGGAGGTAAATATTACTTCCTTGAGGACCCTGAAAACGCAGGTGAGTTTGTATTTGAGGACATAGCTGACGTAATTACAGAGTTTATAATCACACAGGATTCACCTGTTTATATTGAAAGCTTAAAGGACAAATTAATTATTGGTGACTCTGGCGAGGATGATAATATTATGGCTGTGCCAAACGTTCAACAGTTTGTTCAAATGGGCATAAAGCCAGACTCTAACCTTGTTTTAAGCGTTGACTACGTATTAGACAAGGGCACAGAGGACGAAAATGTAATGCGCGTTCCATTTTATGCGTGGCGCGATTATGGAAATGGTAAGGTTGCATCATTGGCAGCTGGTCCATCTGGCATATGGCTTTCAAGCTGGGATGACGAGTTTAAGTCGCTCATCTTTGGAAATATGCTAAGCTGTAATCTTCCAAAGGAGAAAAACAGCTCTCCATTTGAGCTTAAGACTGAATTAAATGGTGAGGACCTACGCATTGTTTTAACACCTGCAAGCTTGCGAGCTGATGCATCAGCTACATATGTTATAACAAAGCCAAATGGCGAAAAAATTGAGGGCTCACTTATCTTTGACTCAAAGAGATATTATGATGTAATAACAGCATATGAGCCAGGCAGATACGATATAGAAATCACATATAAATATGATGAAAATCCAGATGGCGTATCTGTAAAAACAAGCCATTACGTGTCGTATTTTGCAGAATATAATATGTTTGCACCATGCTCAGCCTCAACATTACATGAGTTTGTTTCTGGTGAGGTTTATGAGGGACATGGACTTGTTATAAGAAACGATAAAGAGGACCTTGCAACAAGCGAGTTCCGCTTCAGAGTCCTACTCCTTGTTTGGGCAGTTCTACTTTACATTATTGATATTGCAATAAGAGTATTTAAGGTAGGAAAGAGGCGCAAAAAGGAAAAGGTAAAAAAGATTAAAGCTAAGGCAAAGGGGGCAAAGAAATGAAGACTAAAAGAATAATTTCAATGATTTTAGTAGCAATATTTATTTTCTCCCTTGTTGCCTGTGGCACATACACCCCACCAGAAAACACTAACACAAATGGTGGTGGTACACAGGGTGGCAACACCCAAGGTGGAAATAACCAAGCGTGGGAAGAGGCATATAAAGACCCCCAAAAAAAGGAAAGTGTATTTACAGTAACGCTTAACTATAATGGCACAAAGGAATTGCCAAAGGACATTACTGTATATTGGAATGACGGAAGTAGCATACATTCCTGCATGGTAAACTCACAATACATGGCAGGTGCTGTTGGGCTTGATGGTGATTACCGAGTTACCCTTTCGACCCTTCCCGATGGTATTGCATATAACCCAAACAAATATACAGCAACAAATGCAGACAGGCATATAACCATTGACATATATGACGTTCAAAGAACCACAGGTAAGGGAACAGACCTTTATAAGGCAATTTCCGTCACCAAGGCTAATACTGTTTATCAGGTTAAATTAAACAGCCCAACTCATATTGTTTATTATGAGTACAGACCCCAAGAGGCGGGAAAGTACACGGTTGAAAGCTGGATGGACATAACCGCTGAGCAGTTTAATCCATATTGCGACTCATATAATGGTACCTTTGCCGCTAAGTTCTTTGACAAAACAATTGATGGTGGTGGAGCAGAGGGCATTTACACCAAGAACTTCAAGACATCAATTAATGTGTCCGAGGATATGCTTGGTAACGTTTTAACCTTTGGCATTCACGTTGATGCCAAAAATCAAGATAACTACCCAGTAACAGTCACCTTTGCTATTGATTTAAATGGTGGCGCTGATGACTATGATTATGGTGAGTATGATATGTACGTTATGCAGGAGGACCCCCAAACCTATCTTGCAGGCATGAAGGTTTATGACAAAAGTGAATATAAGCTTGTTGAGGCTTGTACCTTAGTTGAGGGCAGAACCGATGCATATGAGTATGACGAAAGAAACTTTAAGCTTTGGAAAAAGGAGCTTGGAGGAGATAACTTCTATCATTTATATAATGAAGAGCTTTACCCGGAAACAGGTGGCTATGGTCCGATACTATATGCTTACATATCAGTTCCTTGCAAATACATAGATAGAGGCTTTACCTATATAGAGCAGGAGTCTAAGCCACTTTCTATCACCCTAAAGGACGGAACAAAGATAAACTATAAGCACTTTATTGAGGGCTATACTGCACTTGCCACAAGCAATGAGGCACTATATAATGGTGGTAGCTATTATTGTGACGAGTATTGCCCTTGTCACCCAAATGGGGGCGCAGGCATGGCTTGTACCGCCGAGTGCACAAGCTGTATCCCAGGATGTAGGCGTATAAAGCCTGAAAATATCGGCTTTGAGGGCATACAGCAGTACGCAAACAACGATGGCGTTGTAGGAGTTACAGAGGAAATAAAAGAGTTCCTTATGCGCTTTAGCATAAACCAAAGATACTTTGCAGACGGAGAGGGCTGGGTTGAATATGTAGGTATTACCATAGAGGATGATGACGGCAACATAATAGGTACTTATTCAATCGATGCAAATGATGCTTCTCAATGGCTTTTTGCGTGTGCATATTACGAAAAAATCAACTAAATTTCACATTTTTCACAAAATTTTCAAAAAATAGTGGAAATTTATATTTTCGTATGTTATAATATTTTATCATAATATATTTTAAATTTAATTATATTCAAGAATATTAAATTTTAGAATATATAAATTTTTAAGGAGGTCCTTTCAAAATGAAAAGGAATTTAGCACTAATTGTATGTATTATAGCTACAGTTGCTATGCTTTTCACACTTGCATCATGTGGTGGAAACGATAAGCACGAGCATACATACAGCGCCGAATATTCAAGCGACACAAACGGACACTGGTACCAAGCTACCTGTGGATGTGAGGGCGAGGTTAAGGATTATGGCGTACACAAAGACACAAACGGAGATGGCGCATGCGATGCATGTAAATATGATGTATGCGACCACGACTATTCTGACGAATGGTCAAGCGATGAAAAGCAACACTGGCATGCAGCTACTTGTGACTGCACAGCAGCTCCAAAGAAGGATGCAGCTGACCACGTTGATGCTGACAAGGACGGTATTTGCGATGTATGTGAATATGTAGTTTGTGACCACTCTGATGTAGAATGGAAATCAGACGAAAACGAGCACTGGAAGGTTTCAACCTGTGATTGCGAAAACGTAGAAATCACAGAAAAGGGTGAACACACATTTGAAACTGGTCGTTGCACAGTATGTGGTTATACACAATTCAACTATGTTCTTAAGGACATAATTGATGGCCTTAATAACGAGGCTTGGTTTGACGTTAACTCTTCAGTAGTTATTATAAACGGTGAAGAAACATTCACAAAGGTATATGATAACTACACAGTAGTTAAGGATACTTATGGTAACACAAAGTATTATTCATACTATGGTGAAAATGATGCATATCTATTTGTAGTATATGAAACTGAATATGGTACATTTAGAAACATTGATGCTGAGGAAATTGCAGGCGTTGCAGATTACGAAATCGTATTCTACAAGGTTGTAGCTACAAATCACGAGGATGCTATTAAGGGTCTTTACAACCTCGCAATGTTCGGTAGCGTTGACTATGAGGGCTACCAAGATGGCTACTCATATGGTCTTGTTGGCACAATGGATGAGGAAGCAGGAAAGTACTCATTTAAGTTCCTCTTTACAATCTACGAATCTGCTTATGAGGTAAGCGTTGAATTCGAGGTTGATGCTGATAAAAACGCTGTTAAGAGCGCTACAATTACAATTGACCTCTACGACTTAGTAGATGTTACAATTGATGAAGAAAGCCTTACATACACAGTTAATGAGGGTGCTGAGGCAATCTCAACAAAGTATGAAATTACACAAACATTTGGCGATGCAATGTCTTCAGAGGAGACACCAAACCCACATCCAGCAAGCAAGTATGTAATTAGCGACCTTGTTCTTGTTGATGGAGAGGGCAAAGAGATTAAGGATGGCGACGTTGTTGAAATCCTTGCTGGCTATGAAAATGGCTTAGAGCTAACTCTTAAGGAGGAAGATGCAAGCCTTGCTGACTTCCAACTCTTTGAGGTAACAACAGACATGACGAAGGGCTGGAGTAACTACCCAATTCTTGTTTACTCAAATGATGCTGGCGAGTTCGCAGTTGAAATTTCAACCGGTCTTGACACACTTTCATTCACAGTTAAGGTTTCATATGTTGCTCCTCAAACAATGGGCACAAATACTATCAACATTGATGAAGGAACAGGCACATCTGAAAGTGAAGTGACAATGTACAGTGGTCAATCACTTATGATAAATGCAGTTGTTTCAGCAGGCTGTGACCCAACATTTACAGCTGAGGTTACAGTTGGTAATGACACAGCAGTGCTTACAAGAAACGAAAATGGCACATACCTATTCAAGCCAGAAATGGTTGGCGATTATGAAATTGAGCTTACATCAAGCGTAGCAAGCGACGTTACAGCAACTCTTAAGGTTACTGTTATCGATCCACCTACATTTGAGGAGATTTTAGACGGTAAGTACGAGGGTCAAACCTTCAACTGGATTAATATCGAGGCTGAGTTTGGCGCAGAAAGCACAGTAGTTATCACACTTGACGGTTCAGTTTCTGAATGGTCCACTGGTGATGTAACTGACTATTCAGGCAAGGCAACTTATACATACGTAGTAAACGAGGAAACAGGCGTTCTTGCTCTTACAAAGGTAGAGGGCGATGACCTACTCATCGATGATGTTTACATTGAAAACTACAAGGTAGTAGTTGCTTTAACAAACGACTTCCCATGCAAGCTTGAAAAGGTAGTAGAAGAAGAGCCATCAGAGAAGGTTCCAACATCTAACCCATTCAAGGTAACAATTACAGATAACTATGGTTGGTTTGACACCTATGAGTTTGTAGCTGACGAGGCTGGTAGATATACATTTGACGTTCCAGCAGGACTCGGTGTTTCATCAGGCAATACTTACTATGTTGATTTCTATGCAAATGAAAGCGGAGCAGAATTCTCAGTCGATCTTGAAGCAGGTGAATCCATAGATTTTACATATGGTTCACTAACAAAGGGTGACTACTACATGTCATTTATAATTGGCGAGTCTGAGCCAGAGACACCTGTTGAGCCAGGTCTTGCTGGTACATACACAGCAACAGATGACTGGGGTAACTCATTTGATGTTACTATCACAGATACAACAATTTCATTCACTCCACCAAGAAGCCCAATGATTGAGTGGACATACACATATGTTGACGGTGTTCTTACTGTTTATAGTGGCGACACAGCACTCACAAACCCAATGATGGGTGGCGCAGAGGTTGATGCTGACAAGAATGTATTCTCTAAGCTTTACAACAACGGTACAACATATACACTTACAAAGAAAGCTACCGTTAGCGAAGAAGGTGGTCTTGCTGGCACATACACAGCAACAGATGACTGGGGTAACTCATTTGATGTTGTTATCACCGACACAACAATTACCTTCACACCACCAAGAAGCCCAGAGGTAGTTATCGACTACACATATGAAAATGGCATTATTACACTTTCAT